>JAJRUL010000203.1 GCA_024277795.1 Candidatus Zixiibacteriota bacterium | reverse complement strand
TCCTCGTGTCAATGGTGTAAATGCCATGAATATCCCTGCCGATGATGAACTAATAGAAGTATCAACTACCGACGGTAGCTATGAAATAGTACTGGCTACTCATCACGGAATGGCTATCAGATTCTCTGAAGACAAAGTGCGGGCAATGGGTCGTACAGCCTATGGAGTCAAAGGAATCAATTTGGCCGAAGGTGATCATGTTGTCGGTATGGTTGTTGTACAACGTGACAGCAGTCTCTTGGTTGTTACAGTCAACGGTTACGGCAAGCGAACAAAGCTTGAAGATTATCGTATGACCAATCGTGGAGGTAAGGGCGTTATTAATGTCAAAACCTCTGACCGTAACGGTGAAGTTGTAGCGATCAAAGAGGTCATTGATGGAGATGAATTGATTCTGATTACGAAGAACGGTATTGCAAACCGTCAATCAGTAAAGGATATAAAAGTAATTGGCCGAAACACACAGGGTGTACGGCTGATCAAGTTGAAAGACGACGACCTTGTTACTGATGTTGCACGGATTGTCGTTGAGGAGTAGGTGGGAAATATAAAATGATTTGAATTGTATCATTGATGAGATGTTAAAAGGCAGGTTCTACAGAGTCTGCCTTTTGTACATTAGTTCTATCAACCGTTTATATACTTCCTCACCCATCAATCTTTCGGCAATTCATAATAAAACTCAGCCTTTCCGCATTCTTCATACGCATCGGACAACAGTTGTCCTTCTACACCCACATTATCATATGGATGTTCACAAATATGAATTACCGGCCACCATGCAGGATTATCGAGAATACGAGTGCATGTAGCAGTGAATGATTGTACAAGTGTCTGTTTTACGCTTCGCTTAAATCGTGGGCAATAAAGTAAAAAGTGGATATATGGACGATCGCTGTTTTCATCGACTATCTTGCCACCTGATGACGCTTCTTCCTCGTGATACTCATGAAACCGAATCCCAAATAGCTCCGGGGGCATATGTGTCGCCTGAGAAAACTCGGCTGTTAACTCAGCAACCATTTCTCTTTTACGGTCAGCATCTAGTTTTGGTATTGAAATCTCAAGACAAGGCATAGATACTCCTTTTATTATGTGTACTATACTATACAAATACAATAAGGAGTGAAAGTGGAATTTCGATATGGATATGGCAGGGATGTAATAAGGCTGAATGAATGGTTAAAATTTCAGACGATATCCAAATGAAGGTAGAATACCCGCATCATAAATAAAACCATTACTCGTATTTATCATCGGGTTACTTGAATTGGTAATATTGGCCACATTCATATAGATTGTAGAGTGACCGAGGTCAAATTCGGCATGAAAATTCAATGACATATTTACAGGGAATCGTGATGAGTTCTCAAGACTGCTGGCATAATCTAAAGATGTGGCAATAGACTGCGAAGCGATGCTATACTGTTCATAGTCATACGTTGGAGTATATGAATACCCAGAACGTAGAGACATCTCTGCACCAAGTGTTATGCTCTGAGAGGTCCTCCAAGTAATATCAGCAAGGAATTTATGCGGAGCATTGAATTCATATGGAGCAGTCGTCAGTCCTGTTATCGCATACTCGGCTGATTTTTCCGCATAGGAATAGCCATAGAACCCATAGAAATCTACATCATGAATAATATCACTAATACTATACGCTATATCGACTCCATAAAACTCTACTGATGAAGCTGAGCGCATTTCTATTTTCTCGACTCCAGATGTTGATGTTGTCGTTCGAGGATCAACAGAGCTTGTAATAACTGGGGTTGATAATGGTAGGTTTTGTATTTTCTTGCTGAAGACTTTCAACTTAAGGGGACCTTGGTTGTAACTGACTAATAAAAGGCGAGTATGAATAGGGTCAAGGTATTCCGGGTGACTTTGTATTATAACCTGATATGGGGAGAGTATCGATCGTATCGGGTTCTCTGCAAATGTTCCAATAAACAGGCTCATCTTCTTTTCATCTGAGATGCGCCAAGTTATTCTATTTCGATGAAGCAATAACATCGGATTATTGAGAGCGGAAAACCACTCCGTACGCAAGCCTGATTCTATCTCAAAAGCACCTCGACGATGGTTTATCGAGAAATACCCACTCCCATCATTGTATGAGTTTGTTGTAGTAAAGTTGCCATACTGACTATTGAGAACATCCTGAAAAATATATGGATTGTCACTATTAGCATCAGGTGGTAGAAAGTTCCAGTTAGTCTGACTTAGTTCGATATCTCGTTTGGCCGTATATTGAGTCTCAAAGCCTACTGTTATTTCGCTCTGTAGCAATTGAGTTGTCAAATCAACAGAGGATGAATATGTCTGAAATCTTGCATAGAGATCAAGATCAACTCCACTCGGTCTGGTCATATCTGCAGGATATGCAAGATACTGTTCGAGTCCAAATCGTGTAGATAGAGACACGTTGAGCAGAAAATGCTTAAACATCCCACTATAGCGTGCACCAATATAGTGTTCATTGGTGTGTTGGTATGTATTCGTCCCTGCACTGTTGTTTCTTGTTGTTCCCGTATTGACTGCAAGGTAGTCACGTGCATGATACTGATCGATAACAAACGATTGCGTTGGAGAAAGACGATACCCTGTCGATAAAAAGATATCCTGAAAATTGGTCGGAGGGATAGTAGCTCGATCTGATTCAACATCTAGCACATTTAAAACCTTATCTAAAACTGATTTTCGAAGACTGCCCAGAGCAAAAAAGTTCTTTTTACCAATTGAAAAACTAGCTGTTGATTCAAGCAACGATATATTTAACTCTCCATCAAAATGGGGAGTGTAATTTTCAATCGTGTTGAATTCAAGAATTGACGGGAGACCATATTGTGCGGAAGTCCCATCTGGGAAGAAATCGAGCGACTGAACCACAGAACTGGGGATAACCGAAAAAATACCATAGTGATTCGGGTTGTACCCGATATCAACTGAGTTGATAAAATACTTTGGCGATGTCCCAGTAATTCGAAGTTTCGATGAATGATTTGAACCTTCCCTTATCAACTGCGGTTGTCGTATTGCGCTGATAGGATTCGTCGGCACAAATGACCTGGCGGCATACGTGTCAACCTTATCTTTATTCATTCGATTCATGTCTACTTCATGATTGAAATTTGAAACGACAGAAACCATTCCAACTTCAACTACAATAGGGGATAAAACAAAATTGTATGTAGTTTTGTCTGGAACTATTAGAAGAGAGTCAGACTGATAGCCAATTGTTGAAATATATAACCAGAAAGGTTGGGTATTTGAACTGTCGATTGATAGCGAAAAGAAACCATCCTCATCAGTCGCCGTTCCGTTTATGTATTCCTTTGCACTACGAATCATAACTGTTGTGCCGTACAAGGGAAGCCCATCAGAATCTGATATTTTTCCAGAAATACTGATTGCAAAGACGTGTGTTGAAATCAACGAAAGCATCAATACTACGATAACAACCCGAAGTACTTTGAAATTCGTTAGTATGTTATTTTGCTTATTCATATCGAACTTCAATTAGTTCAACATCCATGCCAACCCCTAATAAAAGGAAACATCTTGCTTAGTCACTATGACACAAGCTGTTACGTAGCTTCGCAATAGCTTGCCTATGTGCAAATTCAAGGTAAATCATGCAACATCTGTCATATATATGCAGATAGAAGATATAAATGGAGTCAGACTAAACTGTCTGTTTGAGCTTTGTCTATTTGGCTGTATATTATGCCAATGATGTACATAGGCGAGTTAGCCGCTCTTTCAACTTCATTACTCTGGGCTTTTACATCAATTCTCTTTTCTGAAGCTGGGAAAAAGATAGGCTCATTTAGAGTCAATAAAATCCGTCTTGTTTTTGCAGTTATTATATATGCGACAGTTCTATTGGCTACAACTGGCTCATTGTTCTATGAGGAGATCAATCAACAACAAGTATTCTGGCTTGGATTGTCAGGATTTGTTGGTTTAGTCTTTGGAGATGGTTGTGGTTTTAAAGCATTAGTCATGATTGGGCCAAGACTGACAACATTACTCTATGCTACCACTCCGATAATGACCACAATAATTGCATGGTTTTTCCTAGGTGAAAAACTGTCAATTGTTGACTCTATTGCCATCTTTCTTACCGTAGCAGGAATTATCTGGGTTGTAACAGAACGATCATATACAAGCACAGTCAGTAAAGCAGTATCTGACAATCACCCCGATCATGGTTCTCTTGTTCGAGGTGTAATATTAGGAATTGGTGCCGCACTAGGTCAGGCAGTTGGTTTGGTGTTGGCTAAAAAGGGAATGACATATGCAGGTGGGGAAGTTCCACCAATGGAAGCATCTTTTATTCGTATGCTTGTAGCTGTCGGAGGAATTTGGATCATCGCCATTTTTCGTGGTGAGGCAATCACAACTCTTCGTTCTATGAAACAAAGTAAAGCGATGATCTATACAGCGGGAGGAACAATTGTCGGACCTTTTCTTGGGGTATGGATGTCACTCGTAGCGATAAAAATGATCCCAACAGGAATCGCCTCAACCCTTAATTCGATGACTCCTGTCATGATTCTCCCTCTTGTTATCTGGTATTACCGTGAGAAGGTTTCGCCAAGAGCATTGTTTGGAGCTGTTGTTGCAGTTATCGGTGTTACGCTATTATTCTTGTACTAATGAAACTGCTTGATTACAACAACATACCGTCGTTTCTTGCACGGTATTTTGGAACTAAAGAACAGCAGACTAACCGTCTGGTTGGTCCTCATCGTGAGTATCACAGTGATTACTTTGATATTGTACGATTCTTTGGCAATGGGGGAATTGATCCGAAAAGCATAAAAATAAATTATACTGATGAGCCGTTCTCATTTAGTGATCCGCTGATAGCATCATTCTCTGAAAAGATAGCTGACCAACTCAAGAGTGAAGGTAGAATCTACAATGGCCCTTCGGTTATGAAATTAATTGATGTCGATTTTTCAGTACGACCATGTGTGATGACTGTTCAGCCTGTTGAGTATGGTATGAAAGCAGGAAGCTGTTTTGCTCTTGACTGCAAAGACGGTATCTGGGCTCAATATGGCGGTACTTTGCGGGAATATTATAAATCACAATATCCGGGAGTTTTAGTACGAGATAATCCACTAGCGATCTCTCTTGGTGTAAGCGGTCTCTTACTGACTAAAAATACAACTGGAGAACAAGGGATATTGATTGTCTATCGCTCAGGGAATCTAGCTTCACTTGAGCACACATTCGGACCTTCAGCGGCAGGTTCAGTTGATTGGGAAACAACTTCGTCAAACCTACACGAGTTAATCATACGATCAATGTCATCTGAAATAGTCGAAGAATTACATCTGCCTGACTCTTCTTTTGAAGTTCTCCCTCTGGCCTACACTCGTGAGATATTCAGAGGTGAGCAACCTCATCTGTTTTGCCTGATCAAAACAGATCTCCGCTGGGAGGAGATTAAAACACATCTTTCAACTGTTAGAGATGGTGAGTTTGAACAATACCAGTTGATGCTTTTTGATCAAGAAAACAGCTTATCAGAAACTGAAGTTTCCCAATTTAACCATGAGACAAAAATGAATTACTATCTCATGCTTGAGTATCTGCAAAACCGATAGTTTAGGTTGTACGAAGCTCCAAGTTGAGCCAGATTCCGCTGTAGATTGAAGCAATAATCCCTCGAATATCCATTGCCCAGTTTGACCCAAGCATAAAGAGCAAACATAACAGAGTAAGTCCGAAGTATGCTTTGATCATTCCAGAATAATATCGGGATGTTACAAAACTTAACAGACTAGAAAACAGAAAGAGTGCAATCAGTGCAGGTGCATAGATTAATGATAACCAACTCCAGAGGTTGAGTGAGTGGGTAGCTATCCCTATTGGTTGTTGATTCGAAATGTCTAACAGATGATATATGTGAACAGACATGAAGAAAACACCTATTGCCATGAAAAGCAATCCTTCCAACGCACCATGTCGAATTGATCGGAGACCTATAGTAAAGAAAATAAGTGCACTACCGATCAGCGATGCCAGCAGGAAGTATGACCAACTTGCAAAGATTTGGTTAAGCGATTCGATCATCTTACAGTATCCTTATGTTGACAAAAACGATATGCTACACCGTTAGAAAGAATTGTGCCGAAGAGAAAGATGAAACGGAAATAGTATATAACTGATAGGGATACATCCTTTTATTGGTTTACGGAATTGCTACATGTATCTCTTGGCATTGCAAAGAAGGATCATACTAAGCAAATTACTTCATAAAAAAAGACCTGCAATATACGCAGGTCTTTTTCTCTTGAATATTATTGTACAATCTAGATGTCAATTTCATCTACATTGGTACTCGGTCGAGTAAGAGATTCTTTCGTATCAGCAATTTCATCAGGTCGCTTGTTTTTGAGTTTCCCTTTATGTTTTTTGAGCTGACCTTTCACTTTTTCTACAGCCGCTGAAATCGAACTATACATATCATCTGTTTCCGCACTACCGGTAATGGTACTATTGTAGACGGAAACAATCAGTTCTGCAGTGCGCATATGCCTTTCAGTATTCAAAACCAACTCAGCAGATACGATATTATCAAAATATCGTGTGAGGCTGTCCATTTCAGCTTCAGCTTTGGTTTTCACTTCAGGAGTGAGATCGAAGTGTCTTGCAGTTATTGTTTTTTGCATAATGTGGAACTCCCTTCCGCACAAGATTAGTACTGCGGTTTATCCTCAAAAAAATGTTCAGTCACAATGAATCGTCTCGTTTTGCTTACCGAACGCATCACTAAGGAGTGAGTCGTTGCTCCGTCGGGTCGATAGCGAACACCCTGAAGGAGGTCTCCATCAGTAATGCCTGTGGCGGCAAACAATGTATCATTTGTACCCACTAATGTTTCAGTAGTTTGTTTTATTCCTTGATAATCAATACCCGCTTCTTCCAATTCTTGTCTATCTGAGTCTGATTGTACAACGAACCGACCTTGAAAACCACCGTTCATACAATTCAACGCCGATGCGGCCAACAGGCTGGCACTTGCTTTACCCGTTCCGACCAACATATCGATCCCTGTCCCTGGTAAGGCAACGGCAATAGCTGCCGCAACATCCCCATCGGGGATCAAATGAATTCGAGCACCTGCATTACGCACACGATCTATCAGATTAGCATGACGTTTTCGATCCAGTATAACGACAGTAAGATCGCTCATACTGTAATGCTTAGCCTCAGCTACTCGTTTGAGATTTTCTTCGATCGGCAGATCAATATCTATGACACCTGCGGCATCAGCACCGACAGCAATCTTCTCCATATAGATATTAGGCAATCTGAGAAATTTCCCACGTGGTGCCATTGCAATGACCGCCATAGCATTAATACGTCCGAAAGCGACCGATTCTTTGCTTTCAAGCGGATCAAGGGCGATATCAATTTTAGGAGAATCTCCACACCCAACGTGCATCCCTCTGCCCAGCCCTGAGCTTGCATCGTTTTCACCGATCGCTATTTCACCTGAGAAAGTGATAGAATTAATTACGCGAAGTGTCGCTTCGTTGGCAACTTTATCTGCCTCATTGGCATCCCCCTTACCCATCCAGCGGGCCGAAGAAAGAGCTGCCGCTTCGGTAACCCGAACAATTTCTAGCGCGAGATTTCGATCCATGCCGTGATACCGTCCAATGGTATTATAATTATTTTCAAGGTTCAATCCGGCAGACCGTATCAACCTATACTCTTTTTCTTAGTCTCGCCGGTTGAATCTTTAATTCTTCTCTGTATTTAGTAACCGTTCTTCTAGCCAGTTTGATCCCCTCTTCGTTGAGACGACGGTAGATCTCCTGATCAGAGAATGGTTTTTCCTGCGGTTCACTTGCTATGATTTCTTCAATCCTCTGCTTTACCGATCGCTTGGACATATCTTCACCATCAGCGCGAGAAATACCGGAATTGAAGAAGTATTTAATTTCATACACTCCAAGTGGAGTTTGAACATACTTACCATTGGATACACGACTAATTGTCGCTACATTCATCTCAACCTTTTGCGCTATTTCTTCCATGATCAATGGTTTCAGAAAAGCCGCACCCTTCTCAAAGAATTCACGCTGACGTTCAATAATGGCTTCCATAACACGGATCATAGTACTGCGACGCTGATTGATTGAGTTAAGCAACCATCTGGCTTGCTCGAGTTTTTGACGAATATATTTCTTCGTATCTTGTGAAGAGCTACTTCCGCGTTTTATCAAACCTCGATAACTGGCATTGATGCGAAGGCGGGGAATATATGCATCGTTGTGAAAAACTACGAATTCATCACCGATTCGTTCAACAATGAGATCGGGAACGACAGGCATAGCACCTGAATCGAAACGTCCTTGTACAGGTTTTGGGGAGAGTGTCTTGATGATAGCCATAGCGGCTTGAGCTTTCTCCGCAGATACCCCCATCATCTTTGAAATCTGCAGAAGGGACTTACGATCGAGCTCATTAATATGCTCATCAACGATTCGATATGCGAGAGTATCTTCCATATCTTTCTCCCGCAACTGTATAAGCAATGACTCCCTGAGATCTCGCGAAGCGACACCTACGGGATCGAATCGCTGTATCATAGCGAGAACTTTTTCGATCATCTCCGGCTCAACATCCAACTCACTCGCCATTTCGGGTACTGAGATCGTCAAATAGCCGTCAGGAGCAACATTCCCGACGATATATTCACCGATAAGATGTTCTTCCTTGGAGAGCTTCAAAAATGATAATTGCTCCAACAAGTGATCATAAAGCGTAGCTGTACGTGTTGCAGAACCTTCGAATATCTCTTCACTTTGTTCACGATGCTCGCGAACTTTGTATCCCTCTTCATCATCATAGAGAAACTCGTCCCAGTCTACATCCTCTTTATCTTTTTCAACTTCTTCTGCGACATCAAACTCAGGCTCTACATTTTCATCCGTTTCTTGTTCGAGGACTTCAATCTCCTCTAGTAAAGGATTTGTAGCCAGCTCCATCCTGATAGTTTGTTCAAGTTTCATTACAGGCATCTGAAGCATCTTCAGTGACTGAATCAACTGGGGTGCAAGTGCGAGGCTTTGCTTAAGGTGTAATCCTAATTTCATCTGTCTATCAGTTGCCTGATTCTTTGTCGATCTTCAAAACAATATCCGGTCGTCTTATCCCGGGTTGAGCCGACGTTTACTAATAATACTGTCATTATCGGTATTGAATCGTGCTCAATTAAGACTGTTGTTCAGTTCGTTCAGTAATTAAACAATTTATTCGTACAATCAGTTTAACCTAAATTTCTCACCGAGATAAATTCTTCGGGCTTCTTTATCATTGGCAAGAAATTCAGCAGAACCTGATTTGAGAATCGCTCCATCATACATAATATATGCTTTATCACAAATTGATAAGGTCTCGCGAACATTATGGTCGGTGATTAAAACCCCAAGACCACGTTCATTTAACCGTGCAATAATTTTTTGTATATCCTCTACTGCAATCGGGTCTATACCAGCAAAAGGCTCATCAAGTAAAATGAACTTAGGATTGGTCACCAAAGCACGAGTGATTTCAACCCGTCGCCGTTCCCCTCCTGAAAGTGTAAATGCTTTGCTGTTTCGCAGATGCCCAATATCCAACTCCTCCAATAGTTCCTCAAGCCTCTGTTTTCGAGCTTTTCTGTTAAGTTTTTGGAATTGCAAAATAGAAGTTATATTCTCCTCAACTGTCATTTTTCGAAAAACCGAAGCCTCCTGAGCCAAATACCCTATTCCAAGTCGTGCCCGACGATACATCGCAAGCTTACTTATATCTTTATCACCTAGGAAAACTTTTCCTGAATCAGGTCGGATGAAGCCGATTGCCATATAGAATGTAGTAGTCTTACCGGCACCATTAGGTCCAAGCAGTCCAACGACTTCCCCCGGGTGAACCTCAATTGAAACGTCCCGAACTACTGGTCGTTTTCGGTAGTGTTTCCACATTCCCTCCATACGCAGGACGATCATACCTTAATATAAGTGTTTGAATATGATTAAACCAGCACATTTTTTGCTATGTGCACTAATTCAATGGAAATATTCCTTTTGTCTTATGTAGAAAACAGTACATTTGCCAAACCTGCCAGTGGCAGTTATGTTCAACAGCTAACCCATTAACGGAAAGCCTTTTTTGCCGATGGACTTACTATTAAGAAAATCATTTACTTTCTCGTTCCTCTTATCGTTATGCTCACAAGTTGTAGCAAGAACGACCTCTCTCCAACAGATAAGCTTTTTGAGGAAGCATCTCAATATCTTGAACAGTTCAATTATGAAGCAGCGGAATCGACTTTTGATAAATTAGCCGAAATGGAAAAAGGTGTTCCGTGGATCGCCTATAGTAAGGCTATTGAGTTTGAAACGCGCCTGCAATATTATGATGCTCTTCATATGTACATGCTGATGGCAAATTCATACCCTGGCTTCTCTCATGCTCTTGCAGGAGAGTGGCGTATGCTTTCAAAAATCGGAGAATATCAGGATGCCCTTAAATCGGCGATAGCCTACAACGAGCTTAATCCTGA
Source organism: Candidatus Zixiibacteriota bacterium (assembly GCA_024277795.1). Classification (GTDB taxonomy): domain Bacteria; phylum Zixibacteria; class MSB-5A5; order GN15; family FEB-12; genus JAJRUL01. Next base: position 11,483 of record JAJRUL010000203.1, on the reverse strand, counting down.
ATTTGCTGAGACAAAATTGCTATATGCAGAAGCACTTATGAAGGCAGGACAATCTGTAGCAAGTCGCCGATTTCTTGACTCTGCTCTCGCCCTAGGCGCCGACCCATCAGTAGTTGCAATAATGAGGGCACAAGCATATGCTCGTGACTATTCTTTTGACTCAGCAACTACCGCATATAATGAGGGAAGAAGCCATGGAGAACTGTCTTATCGGGCGTGGGTAGAGGCGGCGGAATATTTTGAAACGGTTGGATCAATAGATTCTGCTTTAGTAGCATCAGAAAAAGCGTATAAACTTGGCGGTGAGAGACCTGCATCACTATGGCGTTATCTGGAGCTCTCCTTACGGCATAACTGTTTTACGACTGCTCGTAAGATACGAGCCATCATGAAAAAAAAGGAATATCCAAATCAGATTCAATATGCCGCTGAGATGTGGTATGAATATGCACGCAAGGACTATACACGAGCCAAAAAAGCTCTCAATGGGTATGGCCAGGGAATAAAAAACAGGCTGTCAATTTGGCTCTTTGAAATCATCATACGGGGGGCTGCCGGAGATGAGTTAACAATCATTAGTAATATTGGGGCGATCTCATCAGAGATGATCAAGAAAGAGTATGACCCTGAATTCCAAAGATATATGAAATTTCTTACTGCTGTTGAAGCGACACAGTATCTCGGGGATGTTATCGGGCTCGATTATATGAGTGATGTTGCAGATATATTCTACAACCGCCAAGAATATCTTACCAAGATGGCTCAAATGTATCACGGTTCAGGACAGGAGAAGAAGTTCAGAGAATTCTTTGAACGTTCAGCAAGATATCACGGGCGTCAACCAAACTGGTTAACAGCCCTTGCTGATATCTATGCCAAGTTCCCCGATCTATCAAATGATACTGCTTATTACTACTACGACAAAGCCCTTGAAGCAGATTCGTACTATGCACCCGCATTTGAGAATAAAGTGAAACTTGCGTTGAAAAATAGAGAGTATGAAAAGATTGAAGAGTTCTTCACAGGTAACACTGGTGTAGTAAAAATCAAACCTGAACTTATTTTTCTTCGTGCTATTTCATTATTTGAATGGGGGAAAAACAAAGAAGCCTTTACCTATCTGAAAGATGCCCAAAGTAAGGTTCCTGAATTCTACAATTGGGTTATCCCTATTCATAATAGTCTTATCGTCCGTGAAGAATTTGAGATGATGAATTCAATCGCAAACTGGCTGGCAGAATCTTATCCGGAATATGCAGACGCTCAACTTTCAGCAGGAGAGCTACTCTTGACAGCAGGCAAACCAGCGGGAGCGGTAATCGATCGTGCAATCGAATTAGAACCTGAACGTTTGGACGGTATGGCTATGAAAGCTCGTGCATTGTATAGCGAAGGTAAGGCAAAACAGGCTATAGCAATTTTGGAAGATAACCTAACCAAAGATCGAACTCACTTGATGAGTAATCGATATCTCGGAATTTTCATGGCTGAAAACGGAATTGAGCCGAATAAATCACAAAACTACTCAAGATATGCCGTTGGTCTTTCTTCCCATGATCTATCAACATGGATGGATCTTTGTTATGTCTATACTCTTGTCGGTCGCTATGATCTTGCTAAGGGTGAAGGACGTAAAGCAATGACTGCTTTCCCATACCGCCCCGAACCGTTTTATTGGACTGGACTTTCAGAATATCAGCTCGGTGATTCAAAAGCATCAGAGCATCTAAAGAAATCTATTGCCAATGGTCTCAGGGGAGAGCATCTAAAAGAAGCAAAAGATATCTTAGCGAAGATCAAGTAGTTGCATCAGTGCAAAAGCCGTCTGTTTATATATAAACAGACGGCTTTTTTCTATCGATATCTTTCTTCACTATTTTGTACATAGCATAACTCAATTCAACAGTATATATTCTGATTCCATGAGAAACTTATACAATGAAAGCAAGAGATGCCTCCATTAGTTCTCGTCACCGGAGGAGCCGGCTATATAGGATCGGTAGTGACCGATCAACTGTTGCAGGACGGATATCGCGTTCGTGTGTTAGATATGCTGATGCACGGTGGTTCTTCATTGTTGCCCTATATACACAACAGCAACTTTGAATTTGTACATGGTGACATACGTAACAGACGTGACCTAAGCAGATCCTTAGATTCTGTTGATATGGTTATTCATCTTGCCGCTATTGTCGGAGATCCTGCTTGTGCCAAACAACCGAAAATAGCAGTTGAGATAAACAAAGACTCGGCTCAAATGCTATGTGATATGGCAATAGAATTCGGGGTGAGTCGTTTTCTCTTTGTTTCAACCTGTAGCAATTACGGCAAAATGGATAACTCAGAGGTATATGTCGATGAAAACTCCCCTTTGAAACCTGTTTCTCTCTATGCCGAATTGAAAGTAGGCTTTGAACAATATCTGCAGAGCAAATCTTCCTCAAACTTCGTCACTATCTGTTTGCGTTTTGCAACTGCCTATGGGATATCTCCTCGACCACGGTTTGATCTGACAGTCAACGAGTTTACACGAGATATTTTCTGCAACAAAACGCTTAAAGTCTATGGCGAACAATTCTGGCGTCCATATTGTCACACAACTGACCTCGCAACAGCTTGTCGGTTAGCACTAAAAGCTGAAAACAATATTGTGAACGGACAGGCATTTAATATTGGTGCTACAAAAGAAAACTATCGAAAAAAAGATATTATCGAATTAATTTTGAAACAGCTCCCAGGTCGTGCGGACTGTATACAATGGGTAGAACGAACGGAAGACCCTCGTGACTATCGCGTAAACTGTGACAAGGTAGCACGGGATCTGCATTTTAGAGTTTCACGAACTGTCACAGATGGTATTATGGAGATAATCGGTGCTCTTAAATCAAAACTCATTGATGATCCGTATGATTTGAAATATCAGAATTTAACGTAGGAAGAGATAGACTATGAGACATGAAATCACAGCAGTTATTATGGCGGGAGGGAAAGGAACACGACTACTCCCTCATACAAAGTCAACACCGAAACCACTTGTGCAAGTAGGAGAACGGCCAATAATCGAACTCTTGATCGAACAGCTTGTTCGTGGTGGTGTGACGAAAATTCATCTGGCTGTCTCACATCTTGCTGACCAAATCAAAGATGTCATTGGTAGTGGAAGCCGTTTTTCTGTTGAAATAGTCTATTCGACTGAAGAACAGGAATTATCAACTATCGGACCATTGAAGATTATTGATAACCTACCCGCTCACTTCCTAGTCGTCAACGGAGATATCCTGACTGATATTGATTTTCAGGAGTTTTTTCAAACCCACTTGGATAGCCAGACTCTTTTGACTGTTGCAACTGCCCAACGAAGAGGAAGGACAGACTATGGTGTCTTTGAGCTACATCCTGATAATGCTGTCCGCTCATTCGTTGAAAAACCTGCTTTTAACCTGATTGTCTCGACAGGGATATATGCTTTCTCACATGAGTTGTTGGCATTGATTCCGCCAGATGAACCTTTCGGTTTCGATCAATTGATGCGTTTGATGCTTAAGCGAAGATTGAAAATCAATACTGTTCCTTTCCAAGGATACTGGATGGATATAGGACGAAGTGAAGATTTCCTGAAAGCGAATCAGGATATACGGGATGGTGTCTACCCGTCCGACAGTCAAGAATCTTAATCGTTTTGTATTGCTTGTAATGTGAGAGTTGAGATTGCTTTCTGTTGTACTGCTTCCCGACTGATCGGCAGAGTCCATGTTTTCCCTTCTTGCCATAAACGGTTGAAGTCAAAGAAATGATCACTCATCGGATTACCGGAATTACCAGCGGGAAGAACAAGCGTTGCACTATCGATATCTGCAAAATCAATTACCGATCTCATACTTGGACCAACCGAGACTCGATAGTGCTTATCTCTTCCCTGTACACTGAATGATGAGTTGAGTGTCCCTTTGGTCCCGCCTCGTGGCCATGGGCCTCGTGTGAGATTCATCACCCAGTCAACAATCGGGTTAGCCGCCAATGGATGCCTCATTGTAAGAGTTTGATGTTCCCCCCAATTTCCCGCTACGCTTTGTTGCAGTACGATACTAAGTGCTCTTGACAAAACGTTATGACGCGTTTCAATCTCCTGTGTAGCTTGAATATCAAACAGGGAATCAGGACCGTTGAGTAATAGGTTGTGCAAAGAGTTCCATGACACTTGGGAAGCATTTTGGCCAAGCTCATCAAAGGTCAAAAGTACAAATTGGTCAATGACGGCATTGATCAGTTCTGTTGTATTCGATGATGCTGAACAGTCGCCATCCCAGTCAGACAACTGCTTCGCAATAGCACTATTTTGATCTGCTACCAAAGGAAGGAGCAGATCACGCCACTGTAAGAGATATGCATCAGTCAGGTCGAGTTGAAAAGCCCGCATATTATCGGCACTAAACCGTTCAAGAGAATCAAGCAGGTGTGTAATGCGAATAATACGATCTGAAGCATAATTTCCGGGTATGTTATGATTTGATGATGGTCTGTTATTACTATTTGCTATCCATCCACGTTGTGGATTTAACAAATTGGGAGTTTCAGCAACAGGAAGATAACCTTGCCATTCATGTTCTGATGTCCACCCTGGCAGTAAACCGCCATTCCAATGTTTTGGACGAATAGGAACTGGGGCACCAAGTTGGTACCCAATGTTACCGTTCTTATCAGCATACATCCAATTAGCATTCAAAGCTCCCATACTGGTAACGGCACTTTGAAACTGTTCAAATGAACCGATGGAAATGAGTGCAAACCCTGATGTTACCGCTTGATCTAGGTCAGCATCGTAGCCCGCCCAGAATGAGGTCCTTACTCTATTGAGTTTTGCATTTTGAGAAACAACAGGTCCATGTCGTGTTGTGCGAGTAGTCATAATCTCAGGTTTATCTGTCCCAACCACAAGTATTGTATCTACAAATTCATCAAAAACCTGCCACTCATTTGGAGTATTTTCAATACTTCCTCTTGTTTTATCAGTTGGCTGTTCATTAAACCGTGTCATATATCTGGTCGTATCATCGGCATCGATAACTTCTTCGTAAAAGTCGGTAAGATCAACCCCACCAGCAGTAAATGACCAAGCTGTTTCCTTGTTATGCCCCATAATTACAAACGGCATCCCAGGAACTGTGATACCGACAGCATCAACTGAGTCGTTTGCAATATGCAACCCGACCGCATACCAAAATTGTGGAAGTCTGGTCAATTCCAAGTGTGGATCAGATGCCATCATAGCATACCCTGACTCTGAACGCGCTGGTGCAACAACCCAAGCGTTCGAGCTAGTTGTCGCGGTGTATGAGTTGGGAGTGTAACGCATAATATTTTTGGCAACTGCATTCCTGAAATTTCCTGAAATTGAGAAGATATTAAGCAGGTTGTCGAGAGCTGATCGACTTTTTTCGCTTTCTTTCTCATCAGAATGAACTGTTGTTAACCCTGAATCCGGGTAAGGATGAATCAACAATTGTGAGAGATCATAATTATTCATTCGTGCAATAGCCAAATCACGTACATCATGATTCTGTAATGCATCGGAGTACCATGTTTGAAAACTTAGAATTGTCAGGCAGTCGTATACTGTCCACTCTTCGAAATCAACAGGGAGAAGATAGAATTCAAATGGCAGAGTTGTACATTCTCTTTTGTAGGCATTGATTCCATCAGCATATGCCTGAAGCAACCCTCTATTGGTTTCCGACAATCGAGATAGTGCGTTTTGAGCAAGACGAGTATGCCCGACTCTCCGTTGTCTCTTGTCAAAACTAACTGTTACCTCCCCAAGCATCTCAGAGAGCCGTCCCTGTGCAACTCTTCTTGTAAAATCGATTTGGAACATACGGTCTGCACTATGTTGCCAACCGAGTGCAAAATATGCAGAGTACTCATCCTGTGCCCAGATTTGCGGTATCCCGAGTGAATCGAAGGTTATTTCAACTGAATTATTAATATCACGAAGTGCTACTGTCCTATCTGTTGCAGGTAGTGAGAAATGTAGTATTGCATATGCACACAGAACAACACCGATTACGATTGCAACGATGCCCAAGAAAACACTCTTTAGTATACTGCCCGTTTTTCTGGTCACATTTTCCTCAACTTTTCTAACTGTTATTGTTGTAGGGATTTTTGTTAGTCGCTATGCTCACAAGTAAGACAACTGCAAATGCAAGAATAAATGCAGGGACTAATTCATAAACGATAGATTTTAGTGCGGGAGTATTCTTCCACAAAATAGTTACAATAGCACCAGTAAGCATCCCTGCAATAGCCCCCTGCTTATTGGTTTTATCCCAGATCAATCCAAGAATAAGAACAGGCCCAAAAGCGGCCCCTAATACTGACCATGCATAGAGAACAAACTCAAAAATAACTCTATTCTTGCTTAGTGCAAACAACACCGACAGTAAACCAAGGCCGATAAGAAATAGTCGGTCATATTTTAGAAACCGACTCTTACCATTGCTCTTGTTGTTGTCTTTAGAAATAAGAGGGATAACATCTCGAGAGATAGTTGTTGAAACAACAATCAATTGCGAATCGGCAGTTGAACAGATTGCTGAAACAATAGCCGCGATAACAAACCCACCTAGTATTGGCGGAAGAAACTCACCGACTGCACGAGGAAGTGCCTGCTCAGGATCATCCATCTGTCCAAAATAGACTTTGGCAAATAATCCGAAAAAGATTGCGCCTAAATAGACAAAAGTCATCCATGAAATAGCGATTGCCCCACCTTTTTTGACAGTACTTTTATCCTTTGCCGCCATAAAACGTGAAAGAATATGTGGTTGTCCCGGGTATCCAAGCCCTATCCCAAGCATACCGACGATAAAGCCGAAAGCGGCCATACCACTATCACTACCGTTGATATTCAATAGATTTGGGTCTATTGCCTTTGCTGATGAAACAAATTCAGACCACCCACCCAAATGATAGAGCACTACAAAAGGCATAGCGATCAAAGCAATAAACATAAAACTCGCTTGTATGACATCAGTCCAACAAATTGCCCTAAATCCGCCTGTAATTGTATAGGTAAGTATGACACCTCCACCGACAAGAACACCGAGCCAGTATGGGAGATGAAAGACTGCATCGAATGCCTTTCCTGCGGCGTTCATTTGAGCAGCAACATACCCAAGCATTGCGGCTGTGATAATAATAATCGAAATCCATTGCAGGATTTTTGAATCTCGTCCGAAACGATCTCCTAAGTATTGCGGAAGTGTCACAGCTCCTGATGCGAGTGTGCTGACACGCAATCGATCAGCAATCACAAACCAATTGAACAGATAACCGATAGCAATACCGGGAATAATCCAGAGTGAGGAAAGCCCCGATCCCCAAGCCATACCGACTAGCCCAAGCATTACCCAACCTGATTCTGCCGAGGCCGAAGCGGAAAGAGCTGAAACAAATGGCCCCAACTCGCGATTGGCTAAGACAAAATCATCATCAGTTTGTTTCCGTTCTCGTGAAGAATAGAGACCTACTACTATAATTATGAGTGTATAGACGACAAATGAAATTGTCAGAATTGAAAGATCGGACATTGCCGGCTCCTTACATGTGTAAAGAATAGGAGTTACGTTCGATTTCTGCTTCTGCTAATGTCAGCCTGACAAACAAGCAAATCAACAATTATTGTATAGGTATAACAACGTGAGTGATATACTATTAGTTATTTATCCCTGATGCCGGCGCAGGAATTCGCCCGCCACGCGCAATAAACCGTGCTGATGAAAAACGAGAAACTTCCATTATCGGAGCAGTACCTAACAATCCACCATACTCTGCCGATTGACCAACCATTTTGTCGGGAACGGGTATAATCCGAACAGCTGTCGTCTTATGGTTCGATATGCCAATCGCCGCTTCATCGGCAATAATACCGGCAATGCTTTCCTCAGGTGTATCGCCAGGCACAGCAACCATATCGAGACCGACCGAACAAACAGCAGTCATCGCTTCGAGCTTAGCAAGCGAGATCGCACCTGCTTCAACAGCACGAATCATTCCTGCATCTTCAGAAACAGGAATAAAAGCACCGGAAAGTCCGCCGACATATGATGAAGCCATCAGCCCTCCTTTTTTGACTGCATCATTGAGCATCATAAGGGCCGCCGTTGTTCCATGACATCCGCAACGTTCAAGCCCCATCGCTTCAAGAATATCTGCAACTGAGTCTCCCTCAGCAGGTGTTGGGGCAAGTGAGAGATCAACAATACCGAATTCGATTCCAAGACGCTCAGAGACCTTTCGTCCAACCATCTCTCCCATACGAGTGACTTTGAATGCTGTTCGTTTTATTACTTCGGCCAACACCCCGAGGTCAACCGCACCTGCTTTTTTTATTGCAGAGAGAACAACACCCGGCCCGGAAATCCCAACATTGATCACTGTTTCCGGTTCGGTGACACCATGAAATGCACCTGCAATGAACGGATTGTCTTCAACTGCATTAGCAAAAACTACGAGTTTGCAACAACCGATTGCCTCTTCGGTTTTGAAGGCAGTCTCTTTTATGATTCTTGCCATGAGTGAAACCGCATTCATATTTATCCCCGCCTTAGTTGATGCAATATTAACACTTGAACAGATACGTTCTGTAGAGGCAAGCGCATCAGGAATAGATTCAATCAAGTTATGATCTCCGTTGGTCATCCCCTTTTGTACTAAAGCACCAAAACCGCCAAGATAATCAATCCCAAGCTCTTCTGCGCACTGGTCGAGCGTTTTAGCAATTTCAACAAACGTCTCACGAGAATGACCATCTGCAACAATAGCAATCGGAGTAACAGAAAGACGTTTATTCGCAATTGGTATCCCAAACTCGCTTGAAACAGTCTCGACGGTTCTGACATGATTCTCAGCCGTCTTCATAATTTTTGTACGAATACGATCAAGCAGTGCGGTCGGATCGGGATGAGAGCAATCGCGCAGGGAGATACCAAGAGTGACTGTGCGAATATCGAGGTGTTCTACCTCAGTCATGTGAATTGTTTCGATGATCTCTTTTGGATCGTACGGCATCCTTGCTCCGTTTCATCTGTTGCGTCAGTAGGACAGACCACTGTTCTATCAGTCATTATCGTATATACTATACACAGTTTATCCCTCCTACGCAACTACTGCAATCATACATTGAATTGTACGCTACAGGTCAGGTCTTGCCTTGCCTGCCATAGGCAATTGTGACCTGACACTCACAGGTACATGTAACTGTCGGGTCATAATTACCTTCGGTAATCAAGCCCGAATAAATATGGGGAGTTTCCCTCTGAGAATGATGCTGGTTAGAAGAGTGAACCCGCTTTTGAGTCTCCAAGAAGCAACCTGTTCGTTTGTGGTGGGCCAATGACTGTATAAAAAAACGGTTCGTTTACACGAACCGTTTCATTGCAGATATCTTCAAGTTTTGTTGAGAGTTTATTTATTTAGCCTCGACAAGCGACTTCTTCAGTTTTTGTATCACATTAACTTCAGTCGGGTCAACACCATTGAGGATAGCCAAATAGTATGATGTAAAATCACCGAGCTGTATCAAAGATAGCATACGTTCAAGAGGGAGTTCACCTCGTGAGTGCACATCAATAACCTCAACTTCATGTTCCTTAATCAAGTCAGAAACAATGTTCATCCGCTTTCTTATCTGCGGGTGGTCGTCCATATCTCTGAGAATCAGAACAACAAGTTTTTCACTGTGCTGTTTTACAACATCTGACCATCCGACTAATTCATTATGGTTGAATTCGGCAAACTGATTGGCAAAGGCTAGGTTTTTACCATTCTCACAGATTTGTCCTTTCCATCGCATTGCAACCGAGTCGGTCAATGTTGGTCCCGAATAGACAATCGCGATTTTACCATGAATTTTTTCAGCCAACTGTTTTGCTCGATTAGATGATATCGGACTATCTTCGATGTACTTATCGCGATAGCCTTGTAGGCTTTTGATTGCCACTTCTATGTCATTGCCAATTTTCTTTAGTAAGCCGATCTTCTCAAGAAAAATCAGTACAGGGACCATTGAATAACCAAGTGCGGCACGAGGTTGCATCCCTGCTGGTATTTTGGCCAACGGTATTTCATTGAGTTTAGCAATCTCTTGCATCATCCCGCCCGTTGAAACAGCGGCAATCATCGCCTTTCGGTCAAGAGCGTCTTGAAGAGCTGATAGGGTCTCTTCAGTTTCACCGCTGTACGAAGAAGCGATAACCAGTGTTTCATCATCGACATACTCAGGAAGTGTATAGTGGCGACATACTGAAAACGGTATCAGCAGTTTTGAAGAGAGGAGGCCGCGAATCAGGTCTCCACCGATAGCAGATCCACCCATGCCAATAACGACAATGTTTTTGATCTCGGTAAAATCGCCTGGGTTGATTTTCCACATTTTGCCGATTTTTAGGGCATCGGCAAGCTGTTCAGGGAAATCAAATATCCGATTGTACATATTGTCCGGGTCGCCGGAACGTATCTGTTCTACATCATCAAGAATGCTCAAAATTCAATCCTCTTATTTTTCAACGGTTCTTTTTTTCCAAAGCTACACGAAAATCTTTCAAATATTCAGTAACCGCTTTTGCCGACGGTGCGGCAGTTACGGTTGAAACTAAATGCCTGACTAACTGAGAGTCAATTCTCTTAATCAGACGGCACACATCGACAATACGACTTGGAGTCATCGACAGCAAGTCAACTCCCATACCAATAAACAATGGTATAGCCAACAGATCGCCAGCCAACTCACCACAAACCGATACAGGTATCTGGTTCTTTTTACAAGCGTCAACAGTCATTCGTACCAAACGCAATACGGCAGGATGCAACGGATTGTACAGTTTTGCAACACGTGCATTCTGTCGGTCGGTGGCCAATGTATATTGTGTCAAGTCATTGGTCCCGATCGACATAAAATCAACTCGTGAGGCGAAAACATCTGCCGACATAGCCGCTGACGGTACCTCAATCATAATACCTGTTTTTATCTCTTTATCAAACTCCACATTATCTTTGCGCAAACTGAACTTGGCTTGTGAGATCAACCGACGAGCACGTTCCCATTCGCTGAGATCGGTTATCATTGGTAGCATAATTTTAAGATTACCGTGTGTGGATGCGCGTAAAATTGCTCGAATCTGGGTTTTGAATACTTTTGTCATTTCAAGCATCGGGCGAATTCCTCGCCACCCAAGTGCAGGGTTATTTTCCTGCTCCCAACAGTCATTTTCTACCCGTTTGTCGTAACCGAGATCAAATGTTCGAATAACGACCTCAGATGGTGCAAATTTCTCAGCGATTTTGCTGTAGTATTGGAATTGTTCTTCCTCATTTGGGAAAGAGCCGTGTGACAGGTATAAAAATTCTGTTCTGTAGAGACCTATGGGAATCTCACGTCTGGCGAGTATATCATCCGCAGGGCCAGGAAGAGTGAGGTTTGCCCC
>JAJRUL010000202.1 GCA_024277795.1 Candidatus Zixiibacteriota bacterium | reverse complement strand
ATGAAAATGACGACAGATACGACCTTTGGAGTGTGCAAATGATTCGATCAAATCATCATTAATAGATTGTGGTTCAGTCGATGACAACCTCATGCGGTAAAGGTCAGTCTCAGACATAATCGTACTGCATAATCCTGCCAGATTCTTGATATTGTTCACTCGGTCGCGATAGTAGCCCATATTGACCCCTGTCAGCACAATTTCTTTATATCCGAACGCGACCAGAGAATTGACCTCATCGATTATATCGCCAACAGGTCTATTGTTCAATGCGCCTCGTACCTTTGTAATCAGACAGAATGAACATGCTTGATTACAACCATCTGATATTTTCAACCATGCTCGGTTATGATCATGAAAATCCTCTATTATTGTCGAACAGGATTTATCAGGCTCATTCTGAAACAGATCAGGCAATTCTCTTGGAAGGATTGACCCAATCTGATTTTTTTCTGAGTTACGAACAATCAGATCCACCCCTTCCATTCCAGTCACACGATCAACATCTGCATCGACATAACAACCGACTACAACAATCCGACCATTCGGATTTTCACGTACTGCTCGTCGAATCATTGAGCGACAATCAGCATCGGCTCTATGTGTAACTGTACAAGTATTGATTATCGTAAGGTCTGCTTCCCCTTTTCCGGAGAGTCGCTCAAACCCGAAAGGGTATAACTCCGCTGCCATCTTTTCGGTTTCATACTGATTAAGCCGACAACCGAGTGTCTGTAAACGTAACTTCTTTTTTCCAATCTGTTCCATAGTTGGAGAATATATGTAATTTCTAACAAAGTGCAGGGAGTATTTTTTATATTAATGCCCATCAGACCCAAAGCACTCATTGATGATATATAATGGAATAGGCGGATTCATCTCTGAACCCGCCTTTATTGACTCAAAAGTTATTTTAGTAACAGGCAGGTGGAGGAGGGCCTCCCTGGAAAAGATATGCCACCATATATGTTAAGTCATTCACATCAATGGGGCCACCAGGACCTGTAACTCCATCGCAGTTTCCCTGCTCGGGACATGGAGGTGTTGAACCGCTTTGAAAGAGGAAAGCAACAGTGGCGGTCAGGTCAGCCACATCGACTGGCCCACCAGCACCGACAATATGGTCAAAATTACCTCGTGCCGTACAACAGCAAGCATCACCGATACCGTCGTTGTCATAATCAGCCTGATCTGCATTTGGTGTTGTTGGGCAATTATCGACATCAGCACACAAACCATCCGCATCAATATCATTATCAGGATCGTTAACACAAGCATCACATAGGTCACCAATGCCATCATTATCAATATCCGACTGCGATGCATTCGCAAGACCGGGACAATTGTCAATATCCTCACAAACTCCATCACCATCGGCATCATTAGTCGCATCATTTGGACAACTATCACAACGATCGCCAATACCATCACCGTCAACATCAGATTGATCCGAATTCACATTAGTCGGACAGTTATCACACAGATCACCTACTCCATCTGAGTCAGCATCATCTTGTGTAGTGTTTGAAAGAGAAGGGCAGTTGTCGCAAGCATCTCCAATAAAATCCCCGTCAGAATCAGACTGAGAGATATTTGCAGTCGTAGGACAATTATCACAGACATCCCCTAAACCGTCACTATCAAGATCTGACTGAGTGATGTTCGCATCATTTGGGCAATTATCAGTAGCACAATCATTTTCAGGATGACCAGGATCTCCATAACCGTCACCATCACTGTCAACACAAACACTTTGTGCACCCATAACAAACGTTTCCTGTAACCATGAGTAGTCACCCCATTGCCCCTGAGCGTCTTGTGCCCGAACCAGATAGTAATAGGTACCCTTCGGATGATTGGTAAACGTATATGATGTACTTGTAAGAGTAGAGGATATCACCGTTGAAGAGCTGAATTTCTCAATAAATTCAACATCATCAACATAGTTATCGTAGTTCTCTCCCCAGTCTGTTTTATAACGAATTCTAACATATATTTCCTGACCAGCATATGAGGAAAGATCTGCAGTAATAAGATTCCAATACCCATATTCACCTGTAATCCCAAAACCTTCATTAAATCCATACCAGTTAGCATTTGATGAATTGTCTGTTTCGATCGGTACCCAGTATTCCTGATCAGTTGATACCTCGACATAAATATAGTCACGATAGTATTCAAGCATTTGATAGAGCTTAAAGCGTATTTCTTTACCGTATGTTGCCGAGATCGGATACTTAGTCTGTAACGTATGGTTTACTCTATTCCCCGCTGCAGATGAAAAATACGAACCTGATAATACCCAGCCGTTTGATATCCAATTGTCAAAGTTATTACATGGATCGATTGTAACCTCAGAATATCCTTGCAACTCCACTAATTCATACGCAACTGCAGGATTATTTATGTCACTGTAGTTCCATGTCACATCATAAGAGATTGAGTCAACAGCACCTGGAAGCACTACTTCAGGAGCACTTGGTGATCTCAAATCATAAACTGAACCTGCTTGCTTAATTAACCATAGTGACGGCCCTCTGTTCTCAAGTACAAGATCAGGTATCCTTATTGTACTAGGCCAGAAGCCATCATTGTAGTCCCCAACTTCAGGTGTAAATGAAAAGCACTTGTTTTTCAATGTCTGCTCACCATAGCTCCAGTCATCTGAATCACCATTGACCAAATAGAGGAGATGGCCTGGAGTTGGTTTGTAATTATTATTTACAGAAAGGGAATCACCTATACGAACAAAAATGTCATCATCTTCAGTCCGCAAATAGTCGTATCCCCATGGCCAGAGATAGAGGTTAGAATATGAATGAT
>JAJRUL010000201.1 GCA_024277795.1 Candidatus Zixiibacteriota bacterium | reverse complement strand
CAGGTGACGGAGTCCGTTTTAAGAAGGACATGCACTATCTTGTGAGTTCATTGAGAAAAGTAGTTCCGAAGATTTTTATGTCTGAAGACTACAAAGATAGAAATGGTCGGATAGTCCGTGAATATGAGAACCGTCAGAAAAAACTTATCCATAGCTTTGAGGAGCGTTTGAACTCTGCCGGTTTTGTGATGGTTCAAATACAATCGGGGGTTGGTGTTCGTAATGAGATACAGCCTTTGATAGAGAAGGAGCCAGTACCAATCGAACAATTGGAACGACTTGCACGTGATGGGAAATTTTCGTTATCCAAGCTCGATGAACTTCGTCGTTCTTGGGATTCATTACGTCGTGAGTTTGATGTAACAACTATTGAATCGAAGAAACTTTCCAATAAAATGGAAGATGCTTTAGAGAAATTAAACTATTCAATGGTAGCACCTCTTGTTTCTGATAAAGTTACTCTGTTGATGAAGCGATTTCATGATCCGAAAGTTATTGAATATCTTGAAGAAGTGCAGGAAGCATTGCTTGACGATCTTGATCGTTTCCGTGAAGCACAACCGAGGCGTGGGGAAGATGAACCGCCTCCATACCGCAAACGAGAACCATTTGAAGAGTTTTCAGTTAATCTCATTCTTGATAATTCCAAGACTGAAAAGGTTCCTATTGTTATTGAAAAGTCACCATCATATAAGAATCTTTTTGGTTCTCTTGAGCGTGTGGTTGATCGTTTTGGGTATTGGCGAACTGATTTCACACGAATTTTTTCAGGCTCTCTTTTGGCGGCTTCAGGTGGGTATCTGATAATTGATGCAATGGATGTAGTTACAGAGCCGGGAGTATGGCTTCATTTGAAGCGTGCGCTTCGCAATGGAGAGATAGAAATCAGCGGGTTTGACCCGCTTTATATGATGGCGGGATCGGGTATCAAACCTGAACCGATCTCAATCAATGTAAAAGTTATTTTGATTGGTGAGCCACATATGTATCATCTCTTGTGGCGGATGGATGAGGATTTCAAAAAGATCTTTAAGATTAAGGCAGAATTCGATTCACAGGTCAAAGCTGACCGTAGGCATTACAAGGGATACTTTGAATTTGTGCGGAGAGTTATTAATGATGAGCAGTTGATGGCTTTTGATATATCTGGTATGCAAGCGGTTGTTGAATATGGAATGCGTTTGGCAGGTGAACGAGGTAAATTGACAGCGCGCTTCTCTGCTATTGCAGATATTGTGCGTGAAGCGGCATATTGTGCAGAACAACGAAAGGCAAAGTTAGTACGTCGTGAAGATATTCATTGCGCCTTTCATTTGAAAAGACAACGAGTCAATCTTGTTGAAGATAGAATTCAAGAATTGTATGACAATGAAACATTAATGGTTTCGGTCAAAGGAGCAGTAGCAGGTCAAATCAATGGTCTCTCAGTGTATAATATCGGTGAGTATTCATTTGGTCGCCCAACAAGAATAACAGCGTCAACTTCAATGGGACGTTCCGGTGTTATCAATATAGAAAGAGAGTCAGATCTTTCAGGGCCGATTCATAATAAAGGTGTTTTGATCTTGTCTGGTTATCTTCGACACATGTTTGCACAAGATAAGCCGTTGGTGATGTCTGCTTCATTGTCATTTGAACAATCATATAGCGGTGTTGATGGTGATTCAGCTTCATCAACAGAGATATATGCAATACTTTCTTCACTGGCAAATCTGCCGATTGATCAGGGTATTGCTGTGACCGGATCGGTGAACCAACGTGGGGAGATACAACCGATTGGCGGAATAAACGAAAAAGTCGAAGGCTTTTTTGATGTGTGTAAAGCGAGAGGGCTGACTGGTACTCAGGGTGTCATTATGCCTCATCAGAATGTCAAAGACTTATTGTTGAGGGCTGATGTCATTGAGGCTATCAAAAAGAATCGTTTTCATATATATCCGATCAAGACGATTAACCAAGGGATAGAAATACTCACCGGTGTTCCAGCGGGACGTCGTCTTGCAGGAGGTGGATTCACTCGTGATAGCGTCATGTGGATGGTTGATAAGAAATTGCATGATATGGCAATCACCTTACAGAATTTTGGACGTGATATTCAAGACAACAATAACAATGTCTCAAAGAAGTCACGGTCAAAGAGACCAAAGAAACAGAAAACGACGACGAGAAGGAATAAGAAACAAACAAGTCGAGTATGACATGATGGGTTTGTCTCGTGTGATATAATTTGTGCTCTTGTATGTATATTGTAATGCGGGTAACCTTGAAAAACAGATGGTGATCCGCATTACATATAAAATTTGAATCTGCTACTTTACTGCTGTCTCTCTTTTTTTTCTTGACAATGTTTTGTCATAGATGTCTATTCATTATTGAATACCAACTTTAATGGAGGATTGTCAATGCGCAAAGCAAAAAAAGCAACGAAGAAGAAGGCGACAAAGAAAAAGGTCGCCAAGAAAAAAGTAGGAGCTAAGAGAAAAGCTGCTTCAAAAAAGAAAGCGACAACGCGGAAGACCACCCGCAAGAAAACCGCTAAGAAAAAAGTAGCTAAGAAAAAAGTAGCGAAGAAGAAGGTAGCTAAGAAGAAAGTCGCTAAGAAAAAGGTAGCGAAGAAAAAAGTTGCCAAGAAGAAAGTCGCTAAGAAAAAAGTAGCGAAAAAGAAAGCGACGAAAAAAGTTCGTTGTGCCGGTAAGACTGCATCGGGTACTCGTTGCAAACGCTTTACCACAGGCAAAGGCAAATTCTGCTCGGCGCATAAGAAACGTCGTTAGATTTGATTTCAATGAAAAAGCACGGTCTCTGCAGGCCGTGCTTTTTTTATGCTTGAATCTGTTTTTAGTGTTGTGTGATTTAGAAGTCCGCACCGAATGAAAAATAGTACGTCGGTTTATCTGATACATTATAGAAATCTGTTGTCCATGCAAGATCGTATCGTAATAAAATAAATCCAAGATTTGCACGCATTCCAAAACCGAAACCACTCTTAACATCTTGTAATCGGGTACCATTCGCTGTAGTCCCGAATTTGAAATTGTCGCCATGCCAAGCTGCGCCGAAATCAGTAAATATTGCACCCGTAACATTTGTAATCGCGATTTGGAGTGGGAATCTCATAACAAAATATTGAATCATCGGGAAACGGAACTCCCAGTTGATGAGTCCGTAACGATCACCTGAAAGCTCGTAGTAGGGAATGCCACGCAATGGTGTGATGATATCAGAGAAATAAAGGTTTTCAACTTCATATACTTGAGCGTCAAGAGTTCGGTTGCCTATCCAGTTTGTTGTACCTCCCAGAAAATATTGTTTTGGTGTTTTTCCAAAGGAGGCCCCACCAGACATTCTGAAGGCCATTGAGAACGTTTTCTTGAAGTGCCAGTATTTTCGATAGTCGAGTTCAAAAGCAGTATAATCGATATCACCTCTATCAAAGAGACTGATTCCGTTTGAGAGTGTTAGCCGTGAACGTCGGCCATTGACAGGACCGGTCATACCCCACACAATATTATCCGTTACGTAGGCAAACTCTGTTGTGAGGACTTTCGAGTTGCGATCTGCTCGAGTATCATCGAAATCATGATATTGCCGATCGACAAAGATATGTGATAGGGAGCCTTCAATTCTGCTGAAGGTTGAAAATGGTCGAGTCGCAAAGAGCTGGACACCGTAGAACCTGTCAGAAAAGAGTTTGCGGGTAGCGTCAAGGTAGAAATTCTTGGAGTGGAACATTCCTACTCCAAAGTTTGTACGTTTTCTATTGTAGAAATAGTATGCTTGAATGAACGATTGATCGATTGTATTAACTAAATCAGTTGCAATATATATTTGATGGTTTCCGAGATAATCTGAAAATGCAAAGTATGACTGACCGCGTACTCCGAAGAATGTGTCATAAGCAAAACCACCGCCCATAAAGTCGGGAGTAAAACGAACTTCATAATCCTTTATTTCATATTCCCCATCTTCAGTAGGAACAGGCACAGAATCGAAAAAGGCTGGTTCTGTTTGACCAATTCTGATAGACTCTGTAGAATCACTGCCTAAGTCAATCATCATTGAATCAAGAGGGTCAACGCTTTCATCGCTTACAAAGACATATTCTCCGTCGATAATACCTGTTTGAATTGTTGTCTTAGTATCTTCGGTATTTTTGTCGTCACCGCTGTCATCTTCAGTATCTGTTGAATCTGATTGTGCTACAAGAGTCGTGTCGACTATTGTAGCAATAACATTGACTGAATCTTCTGCTATAGTTGAATCCACAGGTTGTAATGATGTGGCAGTATCAATTTGTGTATTGTTAGCAAGCAAAGTAGTTGAGTCTGAAATAGCTTGTACACTGTCACTCGTTTGGTCAGTCATGTCAGTGAGAGTCGAGTCAGATTGTGTACTGTCAAGGTCCGAACCACGATGTGCGGCGAGTGTTTTACTGCTCTGCTCAGTTCTGAGCAGGTCATACTTACCTTTCATATAGTCTGTCACAGCTAATACACCATTGTCACCGACCGGGACCAGGTCTTTAATTACAAAAATATCAAAGGCACCTTTGTTGAAAGCAGAGAATGCAATCTTTTCACCAGTTGGTGACCACGAATGTGTCTTGATCCCTGAGATAATATCTGTTACGGCAAAAGTACTGCTTCCATCAAGGAATGAGATATAAAGATTATCAATACCATTTCGGTTTGAAATGAATGCAACTTTTTCTCCATCGGGTGATACTTCAGGGAGTTTGTTTTGTCCGGGACCGACTTTGAGCGGTTCAAGCATAAGTCCGTCTCGTTTTATTTTGAATAGATTGTAATATCCGTACGTAAAATCGCCGGGCATAAAGGCACCAGGATTGACATAAAGATGTTCTCCGAGTTTCAGTTCAGGGTTATCGGGATGAGAACGATCAGAAGCAAAAATGATTGACTCAGAGTTTGGAAGCCAGCTCGGGTCAGTGTCATCATAACGGTCGTCGGTAAGTTGTTCGATTTCATCAGATTCTAGGTGATAGATGAACAGATCTCGCTTATGGTTCTTCAAAGCTGAGAATGCGATCATTTTGCCATCAGGCGACCATGCTGGAGAGCGGACATTGTAGTAATCGAGCTTTTTCTTCTCACTGATCTTACCCTTTTCCAGATCGAAGAGAATAAGAGATTCTTTTCCGCCTGACTTGGCGACAAAAGTTAGGAATCGCCCGTCTGGAGAGAATGACATACCTGATACATACGAATGGAGTGATTCCAAATCACCCGATCGTTGTGACTCGACAAGGCTTTTAATCTTTGTACCATCTTTGGCTGAGACTAAGATAATTTCAGTATAATCGGAACGATCAGTAAAATAAGCAATTGCATCACCGTCTGGAGTATATACAGGCTCTTCATTAAAGTATGAACCGTCTTTGCGTGCCTTGGTCAATTGTTTGGCGACTTCATCAACATCCTTCCGTTTTGCAATCTCAGGCCAATATCGACGCTTCATCTCTTTAGAGAACTTTTCCCACAGTTCTTCAAGTTCGATACCAATAGCTTCTTTTAGTGCTTTGTTCATAGTGAGATGCACTTTTCCTTTGCGAAGAATCTCTCCTAATTTGTCCTCACCGTAATGTTCCGCAATATACTTGACCATTGCCTGACCCTGCTTGTAAGCAAGATAACCTCCTAGTGCCCAAGGAGGAGCCATATATCCATTGATAGATGCGTCTCGAACGACCATATCCGACCAATAGTCCCAGCCGTGCCTGGATGAATACTCGGCGTATCCTTCGGCGTACCAGAGTGGGAGTGAAAAAAGCCTTCTTCTCGCTATGAGGGATGAAAGATTATTTCCATACAAGAGATCGTAGATAACAGCATGAGTCAATTCATGGTGAAGGACATGACGGAAATCTTCATACGAACCTGTAAACGGAATCACGATACGATTTTTGAATGCTTCGGTGAAGCCCCCAACTCCTTCGGAGATGAGGGACGGTATGATATTTGTTTGTTGAAAGTCGTTGTGTGAGTTATAGACAAATACAGGGATACGCCGTTGTATCAAGTAGTTTAACTCACCTGTTATTTCTGTATATGATGATTCGAGGACAGCAACGGCAAATTTAGCAGTTGGATAAGCGCCTTCATAAAAATGTACATCAAAATGTCGGCTTTGAATATAATGCCATTCGAAATCTTTATAACGGACTTTATTCTTTCCGAACCTAACTTCCTGAGCACTCAGCCCTATAGTTGTGATAAGTAGCAGAATTATTATCGCGAGAAGCCGCTTCATCTGTATCATTTCCTTCCATCTGATTGGTAACTTGTACCGCCAGCATCATCTTGTATCCATATCATTTGATTCTATAGGTGGTTTCCTATTCGCTAGTTCTCATTATATCGGCTCCAAGCGAGTTGAGCTTATCTTCAAGCCTGCTATATCCGCGATCAACATGGTAAATCCTCAAGATATTCGATCTACCCTTAGCCGCCAGGCAGGCAAGGACAATACCTGCCCCTGCACGGATATCAGATGCCATCACTGTAGTTCCCTGAAGTTTGGATACTCCTCGTATTATCGCTTCATCACTTGAAACAGAGATATCTGCTCCGAGGCGACGGAGTTCCATCGTATGAGAGAACCTATCCTTAAAAACAGTTTCAGTTATGTGGGAAGTTCCCGATGAAAGACAGGTTACGGCCATTATACATGCTTGCAGGTCTGTTGGAAAACCTGGATAGGGGAAAGTAGTTACTGACACAGGCTTTAGGCGTTTCGGTGCTTTGACAGTAATTCCCTTTGCCGTTATTGTCATATCACAACCCATTTCAGAAAGTTTGTGGGAAACAACTTGCAGTTGTTCAGGTGGGCAACCTGTAACTTTTACTTCACCACCTGTTATAGCCCCACCTAAAAGGAAAGTTCCTGCAACAAGACGATCTCCAGAGACAGTAAAATCTACTGCTTTGAGTTTTTTAACTGGTTCTATGACAAGATTTGGTGTACCAGCACCACTGATTTTTGCTCCAGCGGCATTGAGAAAATTGGCAACATCTATAATCTCAGGATCACAGGCCGCATTTGCGATTGTAGTCTTTCCTTTGGCAAAGACCGCACCGTAGAGAAGGTTTTCAGTGCCAGTATGGGAGGGACGATCGAAATAGACATTTCCACCCTTTAAGGGATTTCCTGTTGCAACTACATACCCACCCTCTTCTTTCACATCTGCACCTAATGCTTGAAAGCCTTTTATATGAAAATCTACTGGTCTTGTGCCAAGAACACACCCGCCTGGTAATGAGGCACGAGCACGCCCAAACCGTGAGAGTATAGGGCCGAGCACTAAAAATGAAGCTCTCATTTGACGCATCAGTTCGTATGGTGCGGTGTCGGAAATCAACTGTTCAGCATTGACCGTCATCACATGTTGTTTCTCATCATAGGTCACATGCGCACCAAGAAACTGCATCATTTTGATCGTAGTGTAGATATCACGCAATGGTGGAACATTACGAATGATTGTTTCCCCTTTTGATATGAGCAATGATCCGAATATTACTGGAAGAGCGGCGTTTTTCGATCCTTCAACTTTGATACTTCCGTGTAGCTTCTTCCCACCATTGATGACGAACTTATCCATACAATCGCTTTCTTCAATTGATATTGTTCAGAGATTTGTCACTCTTCACATCATTACTTGTCTCTTCTACCAACTACTGCGGTCAAAGTCGAAAATGGTAGCATCGTAGCTCAATGCTTATTTTAGCATTTAGTGGTCGGATTCTGCTTCGAATCTGCTGTTCTTTGATGTATAACTACTTTCTCAAGTAATTGACCGCATCAGAGGACATTATGATTAATATTTATTCAATAATAAAGTTAAAACAGATGATACCTGTTCGTTTGCGGGTCTACCTATTGTATAATTGTAACGGGTTTTGCGAAGTTGATTTTGGCTACTTTGTATGCAATGGTGGGATGTAGAATTGTCGCAGGTCCGTAAGCGGACGCTGCGCTACTGCTACATGACTTTTATTGATATGAATGATGGAATATATATTGGATTGTTGCGGCGGGTCTTGCAAAGTTGCTTTAGCAACTTTGTGTGACCTGTCGCCTTTGTCTATTACGTGTTCTTGTGTCATGTCACAATCTGCTAAAGCAGATCAAGACATGACACAATCGTGAAAGGTGAAAGTATCGTAGCTCACATAATATCAATATGTATGTCATCGCGAGGAGCGTAGCGACGTGGCGATCTCACACGCGAAACGAGATTGCTTCGTTTCGCTCGCAATGACAGAAGGATGAATGAATAAATAACCCACCAGCCGATCTCTTTGAGATCTCTTGGTGGGGTATAGTTTCGTGTCAGGTCACACCTGCTTGAGGCAGGTAAGAGTTGATAAGTAGCTATTGCGAAAATAAAGCGGCCTGTGAATCCTCAACTGAATCAAAACTCGCACGAACACGGCAAAAGAAATCTATAGCTTCAGGGTCGCAATAGTCCGGTAAAGTCCAAGGTAATTGTACAAACTGTCCTCGTGACCAGATAAGTGCCTGCTCAGCATAGACACCGTCACGAAGGTATACTCTGTGGTTCATCTCGCGGTGCGACGACATAGTCAGATTGACAAGAGAGAGAATGCCCGGATCAAAGTTGACTGTGCGGAAGTAATGTTCACCGACAATGTCTGAAAACTGAGGTTCGATTTTATGGCAGGTGTTTTTTATCGACGGTAGTTCATCCCGACCGACTAACTGTTCAAATGAGAAAAATCTGCGTTGTAATTGATCCCCCATTTCTTCAAGATACTCTCCAGCGTTTTGGCATTCGATTTCCATTGTCTCATATTGAACGCGCCCAAATTTGCGTTCAAGTGCGGTAAGGCCATCAGCGAGGCCATCAAGTGAGGAATAGATAATCGAGACAATAAGTCGTCCGCGTGCAGGTTTTTGTATTCGTGCCATATCGTATATACGATGGTAGTGATGAGTACCGATTGTCAACAAAAACCGAATATGTTGTGTGGTCTGGGTAGTTTGAAAAGCTCTTAGGCAAAAGATTCTAATAGGTGGCTGTACTACTGTTGTTCATGAGGCTGTATATAAAAAGAGGCATTGCTACTGCCGTTCGATCCCTCTATATTCATAGGACTGAGGAGGAATGAATTGATGAAACCGAAAAAGTGTCGCGCCAACCGTGGGCTTAAACTTTCATGCAAAGGCTGGCAACAAGAAGCTGCCTTCCGCATGATAAATAATAATCTCGATCCCGAAGTTGCTGAACAACCTGATGATCTTATTATCTATGGCGGGTTCGGGAAAGCGGCTCGCAACTGGGAATCATATTCTGCAATAATCAAATCACTAAAATCACTTGAGAATGATGAGACTCTTCTGGTCCAATCTGGAAAGCCTGTCGGTATATTTCGTACTCATGATCAAGCTCCCCGTGTTTTGATCGCAAATAGCAATCTTGTCCCTGCTTGGGCGACATGGGATGAGTTCCGTCGACTTGATGCTCTCGGTCTTATGATGTATGGACAGATGACCGCTGGAAGTTGGATATATATCGGAACACAGGGGATTATTCAAGGGACCTTTGAGACATTCGCGGCGGCCGCTGAGACGCATTTTGGTGGAGACTTGGCGGGGCGTTGGATTCTCACGGGTGGTATGGGAGGTATGGGAGCGGCTCAGCCGATGGCTGGTACAATGGCAGGGGCATCAATTTTGACTGTTGAAGTAGATGAAGCACGGATTTTGCGAAGAGTGAAAATAGGATTTTGCGACGTCAAAGTGAAATCGCTGGACAAAGCGCTTCAATTAATCAAAGAGTCAACAGCGAAGAAAGAACCGCTTTCTGTTGGCTTAGTTGGTAATTGTGCTGAAGTTTTTCCTGAAATATATCGTCGTGGTATTATCCCGGATATGGTGACGGATCAGACCTCTGCTCACGATGAACTCAACGGTTATATTCCTGAAGGGTTAACAGTTACCGAAGCTAAGAAGTTGCGCAAAAAAGATCCAAAAGGGTATATCAAACGTTCATATGAGTCGATGGTAAATCATTGTTCGGCAATGGTAAAATTGCAACGAGCGGGTTCGGTTGTTTTTGACTATGGTAATAATCTTAGGGGACAAGCGAAAACTGGTGGATTAAGAAACGCATTTGACTATCCCGGTTTTGTTCCCGCTTATGTGCGTCCTCTTTTCTGTGAGGGAAAGGGTCCGTTCCGATGGGTTGCTCTTTCAGGTGATCCGAAAGATATCACTGTGACCGATAAGCTTGTTCTTGATACATTCCCCAAAAACAAAATGCTCGCCCGTTGGATCAAACTGGCCGCAGAAAAAATACCATTTCAAGGTTTACCCGCACGGATCTGTTGGCTTGGATATGGTGAGCGTGCTGAGTTTGGTGAACGGATGAACGACTATGTGAAGAAAGGGAAAATTAGTGCGCCGATTGTAATCGGTCGTGATCATCTCGATTGCGGGTCGGTTGCTTCGCCATATCGAGAAACAGAGGCGATGAAAGTCGGGTCCGACGCAATAGCTTATTGGCCTTTGTTGAATGCGATGCTGAATTGCTCATCGGGAGCGTCATGGGTTTCTCT
>JAJRUL010000200.1 GCA_024277795.1 Candidatus Zixiibacteriota bacterium | reverse complement strand
TTCATCCAGTAATTTCTCTTGGTGATCAAGTCCAAGAAGGTGATATCATTGCTGACGGTCCTGCTGTTGACCGTGGTGAGTTGGCTTTGGGGTATAATGCTCTGGTAGCCTTTATGCCTTGGCGGGGTTATAATTTTGAAGATGCTATCATTTTGTCTGAGAAGTTAGTTGTCGATGATATTTTTACTTCGATTCATATAGAAGAATATGAGCTTCAGGTTCGTGATACAAAACGTGGCTCTGAAGAGATAACTCGTGAAATCCCTAATGTCTCTGAAGAGGCACTCTTGAATCTTGATGAGATGGGTATTATTCGCGAAGGGGCCGAAGTAGAGGCGGGTGACATTTTGGTTGGTAAGGTAACGCCAAAGGGTGAGACCGAGCTATCGCCTGAGGAACGCCTACTTAGGGCGATCTTTGGTGAGAAGGCTGGAGATGTCCGTGACGCTTCCTTGAAGGCACCGCCCGGGATGCGGGGAGTTGTGATTAAGACGCAACTTTTTAGTCGCAAGGAGCGAACTGAGGAAGCAAAGAAGCAAGAAAAAGTACAAGTTGCAGCTATTAAGAAAGACTTTCAAGCACAGATCAATGCGGTGACGAAGCTACGATCTGGGCGTTTGGCAGAGCTTTTGGATGGTCAGACTTCAAATACTATTCGTAATATGGTTGATGGTACTGTATCTGTTCGTGCGGGACATAAGTTCAAAGCTGAGTTCTTTGATACTTTTGATATTGAGACGGCGATGGCTCCAGATGGTTTTTGTAATGACCCTGCAGTAAATAAGAATGTCGATAGTGTGATTGCAGAGGCGGCTGAGCTGATCAATCAGAAGAAGCAACAGATGGAGATTGAGATTGACAAGGTTGTTCGCGGTGCAGAATTGTCGCCGGGAGTAAAGCAGTTAGTCAAGGTTACGATCGCAATTCGAAGAAAAATCTCGGTTGGCGATAAGATGGCCGGTCGTCATGGTAACAAGGGTGTTGTTTCTCGAATCGTTCCTGTTGAAGATATGCCGTATCTTGATGATGGTACGCCAGTTGATGTTATTCTTAATCCATTGGGTGTACCGTCTCGAATGAATATTGGTCAGATTCTTGAGACTCATCTTGGGTGGGCTGCTAAAAATCTTGGTGAACATATTGCTACACCAGTTTTTGAAGGTGCGACAATCCCTGAGATAACTGCTGAGATGGAAAGAGCGGGTGTCCCGACAAACGGTAAGTCGATCTTAACTGACGGACTTACTGGGAATAAATTTGAGAATGAGGTGACCGTAGGCTATATCTATATTATCAAACTGTCTCACTTGGTTGATGATAAGATTCATGCAAGGTCGATTGGGCCATACTCACTTGTGACACAACAGCCACTTGGGGGTAAAGCTCAGTTTGGCGGTCAAAGATTTGGTGAGATGGAAGTGTGGGCATTGGAAGCTTACGGATGTGCTTACACGCTCCAGGAGATGTTGACGGTCAAGTCAGATGATGTGACGGGACGCAGTCGGGTCTATGAAGCGATTGTAAAGGGTGAGAATCCGCCTGAACCGGGTTACCCAGAAGCGTTCAATGTTCTGATTAAGGAATTGCAGGCTCTTGGTCTTGATGTCAAGTTGATTGAAAAGTAAGAGTGCACACAACGAAATGTTTTTCGATCACTTGGTCGAATTCGGTATATTTGAGGAGTAAAAACAGATGATGGACATGACAGGGAGATCCATGGCCCAGAAGAAGGCTCAGGCTGAATTTGCCGCTATTCAGATACAGATGGCATCGCCTGATGTAATTCTTTCTTGGTCTTATGGCGAGGTAACAAAGCCGGAAACGATAAATTATAGATCGTTTAAGCCGGAACGTGACGGCCTGTTTTGTGAGCGTATTTTTGGTCCCGTCAAAGATTGGGAGTGTAATTGCGGTAAGTACAAACGGATCAGGTTCCGTGGTATTGTCTGTGATCGATGTGGAGTCGAAGTTACACAGTCAAAAGTTCGTCGTGAACGGATGGGGCATATTAAGCTCGCTGTTCCCGTTTCTCACATCTGGTATTTTAAGTCACTACCTTCACGCATAGGTCATATGTTGAATCTGTCGATTCGTGAACTCGAACGCATCCTGTATTATGAGAACTATCTCATGATCGATCCGGGGAACTCCTCATTCCAGGAAGGTGATGTTTTAACTGAAGATGAGTTTATCGAACTTGAAGATGCCGGCAAGGATTTTGATGCTCGTATGGGTGCGGAGGCAGTGCGTGAGCTTCTGTCAAAAATGGATATTGATGATATAGCGATAAACCTTCGTGCCCAAGCAAAGGTTGAAACTTCAGTTCAGCGTAAGAAAGATGTGCTGAAACGGCTTCGTATTATTGAATCTTTCCGTCAGTCTGATAACCGTCCTGAGTGGATGGTGCTTGAGGTTATACCTGTTATTCCGCCTGATTTACGTCCGCTTGTTCCGCTTGAGGGTGGGAGGTTTGCTACTTCAGATCTTAACGATCTCTATCGTCGTGTCATAAATCGTAACAATCGTTTGAAAAAGTTGATTGATATTCAGGCTCCTGAAGTCATTTTGAGAAATGAAAAGCGGATGTTGCAGGAGGCAGTCGATGCACTATTCGATAATGGTCGTCGTACTCATTCTGTTCGCGGTGATTCAAAACGTCCGCTGAAATCGCTTTCCGATCTTTTGAAAGGGAAGCAGGGTCGTTTCCGTCAAAACTTGCTCGGGAAGCGTGTAGACTATTCGGGTCGATCAGTTATTGTTGTCGGTCCTGAGTTGAAGCTCCATCAGTGCGGACTTCCTAAGAATATGGCCCTCGAACTTTTCAAACCATTTATCATAATGAAGCTCGAAGAGAAGGGGTATGTTCAGACAGTAAAGTCTGCTAAAAAATTGGTAGAGCGTGAGCGTCCTGAGGTTTGGGATATTCTTGAAGAAATTATTGAAGATCATCCCGTAATGCTCAACCGTGCTCCAACGCTTCATCGCTTAGGTATACAGGCATTTTATCCTGTTCTTGTTGAAGGGAAAGCGATTCGTTTGCATCCGCTAGTTTGTGCGGCGTTCAATGCTGACTTTGATGGTGACCAGATGGCTGTCCATGTACCGCTTTCATTTGAGGCGCAGTTGGAAGCGAAAGTTTTGATGCTTTCGATTAATAATGTGCTATTGCCTTCTTCCGGTCGACCTATTTCTGTACCGTCGCAGGATATTGTGCTTGGTTGTTATTATATGACAAAGGTACGTGAAGGGGGGAAAGGAGAGGGAATGAATTTCCATTCTCCTGATGAAGCATTAGCTGCACTCGATGCGGGTCATTTGACCCTTCATTCTATGATAAACGTCCGCATGAATCATACTATGTTGAAGACGACTCCGGGGCGTTTGCTTTTCAATAGCATTTTGCCTGACGGGCTTCCATATTTTAATGATGTTGCCAACAAGGGAAAACTTAGTGGATTGGTCACAGATGTTTATCGTCAACTCGGTCAAACCCAGACAGTTCAATTTCTTGATCGTTTGAAGGAGACGGGTTTTGAGTTTGCAACCCGTGCAGGCATTACCGTTTCTATTGATGATTTGGTTGTGCCTCCTAAGAAAGAAAAGCTCATTAGTGATGCTGAGGGTGAAGTTGCAAAGATTCAGAAGCGGTATGAGCGCGGTGTGATTACTAATGGTGAGCGCTATAATCAGGTTATTGATTTATGGACGCGCACGACAAACGACATTTCAAATGTTATGTTTGATAATCTTGCCTCACAGGACCAGGGGTTTAACTCAGTCTTTATGATGGCAGACTCAGGTGCTCGTGGATCAAAAGAGCAGATTCGTCAATTGGCCGGTATGCGTGGACTAATGGCTAAGCCTCAAAAGAAGATTACTGGTGGGGTTGGTGAAATCATTGAAAATCCGATTACTGCTAACTTCCGTGAAGGTTTGTCCGTGCAGGAGTATTTCATATCAACTCACGGTGCTCGAAAGGGATTGGCTGACACGGCATTGAAAACTGCTGATGCAGGTTACTTGACCCGTCGTTTGGTTGATGTGGCTCAAGATGTGATTATTAGAGAGGTCGACTGCGGGACTATTCTTGGTCTTGATGTTACTGCTATTAAAGAGGGTGAAGAGGTTATTGAATCTCTGTCCGATCGTATTATCGGTCGAGTGACTCTTGATGATATTTATGATCCTCTTACTGATGAGTTGATTGTTGAAGCTGGTGAAGAGATTCGTGAGGATGCATCGGTTCGGATTGAGGATGTTGGTATTGAGGTTGTTCGGATCAGGTCTGTGCTGACCTGTGAATCAAAGCATGGTGTTTGTGCTAAGTGTTATGGCAGAAATCTATCCAATATGCGGATGGTTCATATCGGTGAAGCTGTAGGTGTTATTGCTGCACAGTCAATTGGAGAGCCGGGTACTCAGTTGACCTTGCGTACATTCCATATTGGTGGAACGGCTGCTCGTATTGCTGAACAATCACAAGTTAAGGCTAAATACGATGGTGTTGTTAAGCTGATCGATGTCAAGACCGTTAAGCATTCCGACGGTAGTGTCATGGTTGTAAGTCGTGAAGGTGTTGGAGAAGCGCATATTATTGATGATAAGGGACGTGTGAGAACTCGCTTGAAAGTTCCTTACGGTTCACATCTTCTTGTGACTGATGGCCAGGAAGTTGGAAAAGATGATACTATTTTTGAATGGGACCCTTACACAGGTACTATTCTTTCTGAGAAAAAAGGTACAGTTAAATTCAAGGATATTATCAAGGATGTTTCCTATCGTGAGGCTATTGATGATCAGACTGGTTTGATTCAGTCGATTATTACTGATACAAAAGATAAGACGTTATTTCCGACCATTAATATCATCTCTGAGGGTGGGCGCACGATGGCTAGTTACCGTGTTCCAACTGAGGCTCAGTTGCAGGTTTCCGATGGTCAGGAGATTAAAGCAGGTGATTTGTTGGTTAAGATGCCACGTGTTATTTCAAAATCACGTGATATTACTGGTGGTTTGCCACGAGTTGCTGAGCTTTTCGAAGCTCGTCGCCCACACGATCCTGCTGTTATTTCCGAAATCGATGGTGAAATCGAATTCGGTAAAATTGTTCGCGGACAACAGCAGATTATTGTCAAGGGTGAGCATGATGAGCAAAGGGAGTACCTTGTACCTCACGGTAAGCATATGATGGTTCATGCTGGTGATATGGTACGGGCAGGTGATCGTCTTTGTGAAGGAGCAAAAGATCCTCATGATATTCTTGATATTCTGGGTGTTTATGAGGCTCAGTCATATTTGGTGAATGAAATTCAGGAGGTCTATCGACTTCAGGGTGTAAAGATCAATGACAAGCATATCGAAGTGATTGTGCGTCAAATGATGCAAAAAACCCAAATCGAGACAGTCGGAGATACTAATTTCCTTGAAGGTGAAAAGGTTGATAAGATCAAATTTGCCGAGGAAAACTCTCGAGTAATTGCCGAAGGTGGTGAAGCTGCTACGACTAAGGCTCTTTTGTTGGGCATTACGCGTGCGTCATTGTCTACTGAGAGCTTTATTTCAGCCGCATCTTTCCAAGAGACGACTAAGGTCTTAACAGAAGCGGCAGTTTCTGGCAAGGTTGACAACTTGCTTGGATTGAAAGAAAATGTTATTATAGGTCACTTAATCCCTGCAGGTACAGGGATTGAGCGATATAAGAGTATTGAAGTCCAGTCTCCACCGGATGAAGATGAAGAAGAGGTTTTGTCTGCAGATGGAGGCTCGAGTTCAGATGATATGGCTGTCGCAGATATTTTTGAGGAAAAGTCTTGACATGGGAGCCAAAACACATAAATTTGCGGTTCTATGCTTGATTCGTAAGACAGGCAAACAGGAGGTATTTTGCCGACGATAAACCAGCTGGTCCGAAAGGGCCGCAAGACAGTGATAGAAACAACAAAAACACCTGCGATGGGTGCATGCCCACAGAAGCGCGGTGTTTGTACGCGTGTATATACTACGACGCCTAAGAAGCCTAATTCCGCTTTGCGTAAAGTAGCCAGAGTGCGCTTAACCAACGGGATTGAAGTGACTGCCTATATTCCTGGTGAAGGTCATAATTTGCAGGAGCACTCTATCGTTATGATTCGCGGTGGTCGTGTGAAAGATCTTCCCGGTGTTCGCTATCATATTGTTCGAGGTACAATGGACACTTCCGGAGTGGCTGATCGTAAACGTTCTCGTTCTAAGTACGGGACCAAGAGGCCGAAAGCGTAGGAATAGAGTATGTCGAGAAGGATAAAGAAAGAAAAGCGCCCTACGTTGCCTGATTACAAATTTAAGGACAAGGTTGTAACTGAGTTTGTCTCTTGTTTGATGGAGCGTGGCAAAAGGTCAACTGCTGAAAATATTTTCTATGATGCAGTAGATTTGGTTGAGAAGAAATCTGGTGAGCCTGGTTTGGATATCTTTCATAAGGCGGTAAATAATATAAAGCCTGTTTTGGAGGTGAAGTCTCGCCGTGTTGGTGGAGCTACCTATCAGGTGCCGGTTGAGGTTCGTCCAAATCGGCGATTAGCTCTTGCTTTTCGCTGGCTTATATCGTATTCACAGGCGCGTGCCGGTAAGACAATGGCTGATAAATTAGCCGCTGAGATTTTGGCTGCTTCGAATAATGAAGGTGCTTCTATAAAGAAAAAAGAGGATACCCACAAAATGGCCGAAGCCAACAAGGCTTTTGCACATTTCCGTTGGTAGCAACTTTTGGTAAAGGTAATTATTGGGCGGGTTTTGGCCTGCTAAAACTGGAGTAAATATTTGATAAGATCTCTTAAGATTCGGTTCTGAATCAGAGGCTTATCCCCGGGGTAAGGTTATACGCTTGCGGATAGCGCTCCCCGACGGTTGGTCCCTGATTCCCTCGCTGAGTCAAGACGTGTGAGAGTGAATCAGGGAATTTTTTTGTTTAAGATATGAAATTAGATAAAGTTAGAAATATCGGCATTATGGCACATATTGATGCCGGGAAAACCACTACGACTGAGCGGATGCTTTTTTATACAGGCAAAACGCACAGACTTGGAGAGGTGCATGATGGCGCGGCTATTATGGACTGGATGGATCAGGAGAAGGAGCGTGGAATCACGATAACTTCTGCGGCCACCACCTGTTATTGGCGTGATCATGAGATCAATATTATAGATACTCCCGGGCATGTGGATTTTACTGTTGAGGTTGAGCGGTCGTTGCGTGTTTTGGATGGTGCCGTAGCTCTTTTCTGTGCAGTTGGCGGTGTTGAGCCTCAGTCTGAGACTGTTTGGCGACAGGCTGATAAATATGGTGTTCCGAGGGTGGCGTATATCAATAAAATGGATCGTACCGGTGCGGACTTTGCGTTGGCGTTGAAGACGATGAAAGAGCGTTTCGGGTCCAATTGTGTAGCTATTTCGATTCCCGCCGGAGAGGGTGATCTCTTTAGTGGTATCATTGATTTGATGACTATGAAGTTTCGTGTCTTTCATGAGGATTCTAACGGCACGACTTATGATGATTTGGATGTTCCTGAAGATATGGTTGAAACAGCTCGTCAGTATCGTGAGACGTTACTTGAGGCTGTTGCTGATTTTGATGATCATTTGTTGGAGCAGTTCTTGCATGATGAGCCTCTTGATCCTGTTCAGGTTATGGCTGCTGTTCGTCGTGCGACAATTGCGTCGCATATGGTTCCTGTTCTTTGCGGTTCCTCTTTTAAGAATAAGGGGATTCAGAAACTGCTTGATTCAATTGTAGATTTTCTTCCGTCGCCACTAGATAAGCCTCCTATTGAGGGGCATGCTGAGGGTGATTCTGATAAGGTCTTGCAACGTTTGCCAAAGCTTGATGAGCCTGCGGCAGCCCTTGCATTTAAGATCATGACAGATCCGTATGTTGGGCGATTGACGTATATGCGAGTTTACTCGGGAACTATTAAGGCAGGCTCTTACTTATATAATCCGAATTCTGGCAAGAAAGAGCGGATCGCTCGACTTCTTCGTATGCATTCAAACAAGCGTGAGGATGTTCAGGAGGCTGTGGCGGGTGATATTATTGCGGCAATCGGTCTTCGTAAGACAACGACTGGTGATACGCTTTGTGATGTCAAGCATCCGATTATTCTTGAGCAGATGTCATTCCCTGAGCCAGTGGTGTCAGTTTCTATTGAGCCGAAAACTCAGGCGGATCAGGATAAGCTGACGAATGCGCTGGTTAAGCTGGCTGAAGAAGACCCTACGTTACAAGTTCGCCATGATGAGGAGACTGCCCAGACTGTTATTAGCGGTATGGGAGAGTTGCATCTTGAGATTTTGGTTGATCGGTTGATGCGGGAGTTTGGTGTTGAAGCGTCCGTAGGTCGTCCGTCTGTTGCGTATAAGGAAGCTATTACAAGAGAAGTTGAATGTGAAGAGCGTTTTGTTCGTCAATCTGGTGGTAAAGGGCAGTTTGCTCATGTTTTACTTAGGCTCAGGCCGACAGATGATGGTGAGCATTATGTTTTTGTAAATAAAATAGTAGGTGGTGCAGTTCCTCGTGAATTTGTACCTGCGGTTGAGCGTGGTGTCCGTGAAGCAATGGAGAACGGTATATTGGCTGGTTTCCCTGTTACGGGTGTCCACTGTGAGCTTTATGATGGCAGTACCCACGAAGTCGACTCAAATGAGATGGCGTTCCGAGTGGCGGCCTCCAAGGCATTTCAGTCTGGGGCAAAAAAGGCGAAGCCTGTTTTGCTTGAGCCTATGATGGATGTTGAGGTGGTTGTCCCTGAAGCGTATATGGGTTCTGTTGTGGGTGACTTGAACTCTCGTCGAGGCAAGATCAATGGAATGGTTCCTCGGGACGGTGCGACAATTGTTGCGGTAACTGTTCCTTTGTCGGAGATGTTTGGTTATGCCAATACGCTGAGAAATATTTCTCAGGGTAGAGCAGTGTTCTCGATGCAGTTCTCTAAGTATCTGCCGGTTCCTGCTGAAGTATCGAAGAAAATGTTAGAGAAGGTAAGGATATAACGGAGGCTTTGCTGTTATGGCGAAGGAGAAGTTTGAACGAACGAAGCCACATGTAAATGTTGGCACGATAGGTCATGTAGATCATGGCAAGACAACATTGACTGCTGCTATGACGATGGTTATGGCTCGTAAGTCAGGTACAGAGGTGCGTTCTTTTGATTCAATTGATAACGCCCCAGAAGAGCGTGAGCGTGGCATTACTATTGCGACGGCTCATGTAGAGTATGAAACAGAGACACGTCATTATGCTCATGTTGATTGCCCTGGTCATGCTGATTATGTGAAGAATATGATAACCGGTGCTGCTCAGATGGATGGAGCTATTTTGGTTGTATCGGCTTCTGATGGTCCTATGCCTCAGACTCGTGAACATATTCTTTTGGCTCGTCAGGTTGGTGTTCCTTATATCATAGTATATATGAATAAGGTAGATCAGGTAGATGATCCTGAGTTATTGGATTTGGTGGAGCTTGAGGTTCGAGATCTTTTGAGTCAGTATAAGTTTCCTGGTGATGACATTCCAGTTATTCGTGGTTCAGCCCTTCAGGCTATGGCTGCGGGTTCAGATTCAGGTACTGCTCTTGATGATCCTGCGTTTAAGTCTATTTATGAGTTAATGGATGCTTTGGATAGTTATATTCCTGAGCCTAAGCGTGAGACAGAGAAGCCTTTCTTGATGCCTGTTGAGGATGTGTTTAGTATAACTGGTCGTGGTACGGTCGGTACTGGTCGTATTGAGCGTGGTGTAATTAATCAAGGGGATGAGGTATAGATTGTCGGTATTCGGGAGACTCGCAAGACGGTTGTTACCGGTGTAGAGATGTTCCGTAAGCTTCTTGATCGTGGTGAGGCGGGTGATAATGTTGGTTTGTTGCTTCGTGGAGTAGATAAGGATGAGATAGAGCGTGGTATGGTTTTGGCCAAGACCGGTTCTATTACGCCTCATACGAAGTTTAAGGCTGAGGTATATATTTTGACTAAGGAGGAGGGTGGTCGTCATACTCCTTTCTTTAGTGGTTATCGTCCTCAGTTTTATTTCCGTACGACAGATGTGACGGGTGTTGCGACTTTGCCGGATGGTGTTGAGATGGTAATGCCTGGAGATAATGTAGCGATGTCTATTGAGTTGATTATGCCAATCGCTATGGAGAAAGAACTTCGTTTTGCAATTCGTGAAGGTGGCCGTACGGTTGGTGCCGGAGTGATTGCGGAAATAGTAGAATAG
>JAJRUL010000199.1 GCA_024277795.1 Candidatus Zixiibacteriota bacterium | reverse complement strand
GATACATCAGCGGCACGAGTAAAAATGACATTGACGGGAAAACCACGATCAATTGAAATCCATGAGCGTCGTCGTGCGTATGCTGAGAGACATCTCGAGAGTTTGAAAGCAGAGCGAGATCAAGGATATAAGTTTGATCAGCGAGAGATCGAAGAAGCTGAAGCAGCTATTATTCAAATTGATAAAGAGACAGCTGAACTGCACAAACGGTGGGAGGAACAAAAGGTAGTCGTCGATGAAATCATAGAGTTGAAGAAGAAAGCAGGGCTTATCGATATTGATCCTGACACTGCCGTGGATAGTGCCGTATCTGATGAAGAGCCTCCCGATTCGAATAAGAAAAATAGTGGGAAGGAAAGCACGTCAGAATCAGATGAAGCAAGTTTGGAAAAATTGGTAGTGTTGCGTGATAAACTGACCGAATTGCAAGGAGAGGATCCTTTGATGTTGGCGGATGTTGATGCCGGTGTTGTTAGCTCTGTTGTTGCTGATTGGACAGGAATACCTGTTGGTCGTATGGTTAAAGATCAGGCAACAGCTTTGCTGAATTTTGAGAAGATTGTCGGGGAAAATATCATTGGGCAGGATCCCTGTTTAGCGGAAATTGCGAACACGATAAGAGTTACAAAATCGGGTATGGGCAAGCAGGACAATCCGATCGGGGTCTTTCTTTTTGTTGGTCCCTCAGGTGTCGGAAAAACCGAAACTGCGTTGTATACTGCTGATGTAATCTTTGGTGGTCAAAAATTCATGACAACTATAAATATGTCAGAGTATCAAGAAAAACATACTGTTTCACAACTAAAAGGATCTCCGCCAGGATATGTTGGTTATGGAGAAGGAGGCGTACTCACAGAAGCTGTTCGTCGTCGTCCGTATTCAGTGGTATTGCTTGATGAAGTCGAAAAGGCAGATCCTGAAGTGATGAATCTATTCTATCAAGTTTTTGACAAAGGGTTCATGCGTGATGGAGAGGGACGTGAGATTGATTTTAAGAATACAGTTGTGATGATGACATCGAATCTTGGCTCTGATATTATGATGGATGCTTGTGCCAACGGAGAAAGGCCTGATCTTGAGAAGATGACTGAGCTGATTCGTCCAACTCTGACAAGTCATTTTCAAGCTGCTCTGCTTGCTCGGATCAAGGTGATTCCTTTTTATCCGCTTGACAAGGATTCGATAAAGAAAATTGTCGACTTGAAGCTTGGGGCGTTAGGCAAACGTTTAAATAAAGCACATCGTATCAAAGTAGAATATGATGATACGATAGTCGATGCCATTGCGACACAATGTACAGTAGCGGCATCAGGTGCAAGAAATATTGACTACATTATTGATCGGAGCCTGTTACCTAGTATATCACGTTCACTTGTGGAAAAACTCAGCGCTGACGAAATGCCAGAGCGTTTAGTTATAACCGGAGGTGATACAGAGATGGTATCATACAAGTTCCTGTAGAATATATTGTTACATATAGGCATCTTCGGTTTGTTGTGTATGGTTGCTTTTTGGTCGTTTGGAGCTCATACTCTCAATATGAGTATCAATCGCAATCTGTTGTTTCTTGAACAAACACGCAAGAGAGTACTTCTATCTGATGGAGGAGTAGGAACTGAGCTACTCAAATTGTCTCTTTCTGAGGAAGACTTTCGTTCCAATAGGTTCAGGAATCATCAAAACAGACTCCTCAATAATCTTGATATATTGAATCTGACTCAACGTAAAAAAGTGGCACAAGTTCATCGTTCTTATCTTATGGCGGGAGCGGATATCATTTCGACAAACACCTTTCGGTCTAATTATGAAGCTCAACTTTGTTATGGTACACAGGATCTGATTTATGAAATCAATAGAACCGCTGGTCAAATAGCACGGCAGGCAGTTGATAGATTCATGTCAGAATCTGAGGGAAATCCACGATTTGTGGCTGGGATTATCGGTCCAGTAGGGCGGTGGGATGCCAACAGCTCTCTTCATCTTAGATCTCAGGTTGCAGGTCTTATTGACGGCGGGGTAGATCTGCTTTTGGCAGAAAGCCTCTGTCATCGAGAGACGACGAGAGAGTTGGTCTCTCGTCTTTGTGATATATTGATGGAGTATGACGATCCACCAATTGTTTGGATATCGTTTACAATTACGGAGATGTTTGATTCACATCGAGTCCTTTCAGAAATTGACTGTATTAAAAGACGTTTATCGAGATTGATGCCACTTATTGTTGGTATTAACTGCATATCTGCGGATAACATCCCACAAGATATCCTCTCGAAGATAGCTGAAGAGAAACAGATACTCATTTCCTGCCATCCATCTGCAGGAGAACCTGATAATCGTCTGAATTACCCGATAGATGAAGTTGGGTTTCAACACATTATGTTTGAATTCTTACAAAAGGGACTTCTAAACATTGTTGGTGGGTGTTGTGGTACATCACCGCGTTACATTCAGCGGATTGCTGGACGTATTTCAGAGATTGATGTTCGTATGTTTACGGGTTGATTGTCACAAAATAATTTCATGTAACCTCAAATAGCTCAGAACTTTGCCGATATTATACACATTGGAAAGAGAAGAGCTGAGTGTAATGAATCTGTATAGGAGAGTATTGGTTAAGATGATTCAGGTAGAGTAATAGATGGTTTGAGATATTTGCGCTCGGTTGATATAAACTAATTACTTTTGAGTGTGTAGAGCTTTGATGTTACAACGATCAAGAACTCATCAGAACAGCCTCTTGGATTTGGTCGTGGTCGGCTCCATCTATGTGGTACTTGCTCTGCTCTCTCTTGCGTTGAAGCAAACGACATTTTTAGCTCCTCCACTTTGGTTACCTTTAGGATTTTCGATTGCACTTTGTCTAGGGGGGCGACGTGCTCTTTGGCCGGGTTTGTGGCTAGGTGCATGTGCAGTTTGGACATATCTTTATCTCGACCCTTCTTCAACATCATCAATGATAACCTCCTTACTATTTGCGATCAAGGTTGCAACAGTTGAGGTTGCCCTTGTTGTTTTCAGCTCCTATCTATTACTTCGATCGCAAAGAAAAGCGATGATTCTCAATTCAATACCTACAAATATAAGTTTTGGAATTATTGCAATACTTGCGCTCCCTTTAACAATTGCTTCTCTGAGTTTGGTTACAGGAATAACCCCGAAATCCGCGTTTGGTACATCACCTGATGTATTCAGCCTTTTTCTGATGTATGCACTAGGAGTTGTTGCCTTGACTCCTTTTGTCTCTATTCTGGAGAATCAAACAACGGACAAAGTGGATGTTTCTAAGTACGAACGGGGAATAGTATGGTTACTTTTTGCTTTGCTTTTTGTCGGTAGTTTGCATCCGTGGTTCTTACGCTACTCGCCCTATATGCACTACGGCAGTATTGCGGTATTGCTGTTGTGGCAGATCATCAGGCGAGGTCATCTTTCGTGGTCAGTTACTTTCCTCGGGCTCACATTGACTACGTTTATTATTCGTTACATTGTTCTGCAAGACCCGGAGACTACAGGGGGAGAGTATTTTCGGCACTTACTTTCTCTTGAAGAATCGCAGATAGTGATGTTGATAATCGGTAGCGTTAGCATAGTACTGTGCAGTATTGTGAATAGATTTCGGATATTGGAACAGCTAGTTCATTCAGGGGAAGCACGTTTCAAAAGGGTTGCTGGTAGCTCAAGAGCAGTGCTTTTCACATATAAACTGGCTTCACCCGCATTGTTTTCTTATATGAGTCCAGCAGTACGAACTATAACTGGTTATGATCCGCATCAGTTTCAAGTCGATCCGGGGCTTTCTATGAGACTAATTCACCCATCCGACAGATCAACATTCGAACGAATATTGAGTGACCCTGAATTGATGGAAGTGCCGACCGTCTTGCGATGGGTACACAAAGATGGTCACACTATTTGGACTGAACAGCACATGGTACCGATCTACAATCGTGAGGGAGCTTTGATAAGTGTCGAGGGAACCGTTCGAGATATAACCAACCATTTGATGCTACAGAAAGATCTTCAATATAGATTCGAACTTGAACAATTAATCTCCAATGTGACAAAAAGGTTTGTTTTTGTTACTCCAGTGGAGTTGGACGAAACAGTACACGAGACTCTCAGGTCAATTGGTGAGTTTTCAAATGCTGATCGCAGTTATGTCTTTCTGTATAAGAATGATGGTCTTACAATGGACAATACGCATGAGTGGGTGGCCCCGGGGGTGACTGCTGAAAGCGACAACTTGCAAAACATACAAACACAAGCATGCCCGTGGTTATATAAGAATATGT
>JAJRUL010000198.1 GCA_024277795.1 Candidatus Zixiibacteriota bacterium | reverse complement strand
TGAGCTACCAGGGAAGCGTACAAAACGAGCAGTGCACTCAGCACGACAGATGACTACACGGGTATTGTCTGCCATAGGGACAGTAACCTGACCATCAAGAGTCAAACTAGCGGCTCGATCTGAATCCCCTGTGACGACGGTCAACTCAAGGGTATCATTCGGACCAAAAAGCATCGGCCGTGTCGATAGTGAGAATGAAGAGATAGGGCAGGCGATAATAGCTTCTAATTTCGGATGAATTATTGGACTACCAACAGCAAGAGCATAAGCAGTCGAACCCGTAGGTGTAGCTACAACCATACCGTCAGCTCGATATGTTACAATTTCTTCACCATTTACACGAAAATGTATTTCAATCAGTCGACTCACTACCCCACGGTCAATAACCACATCATTCAGGGCGTATGGTTGGCTAAGACTAGTCCCATCATTAATCTTAGTAGCAAGCAACATACGCTCTTCTATCTCATATTTCCCTGCAACAATTGCATCTAATGCCGTAGTTAACTGTTTTGGAGAATGTTGAGTAAGAAATCCAAGAGTACCAAGATTGATCCCAAGCATAGGAGTCCCTGATGCACCAATTGCACGTGCAGTAGAAAGAATAGTTCCGTCCCCCCCCATAGAGACAACAATATCAACTTTTTTGGCTAACTCTTCAGGTGCAGAAAGTGGAATAAGATCATTGGCATATTTCGCAAGGTCATTACTAAAATACAATTCATGCCCACCCCTTTCTGCCCATGATATAAACGTTGTTATCGCTTTACTTGCACTGGGACGCTTGATATTTGATATCAATCCAAAACGCATATATGAAGATACAACAGATAATGCCCCATACGCAAGGGGTAGTTGAAAAGGTCACAAACAAGGTCAATCAACAGTCACTATAATTATGCATAAACATACTGTTCACACAAATCAGATCCGAGCATAAAGGTCTATTATTCACCTATCTTAGGTTCAGATTCACCGATAGCTTCTTTGAGACGGTTGCTGTTCTTTCTCAATCTTAGTCTGTTGAAAAAAGAATGCGAAGAGGAAGAACTGACAAGCTCTACTATACTGTCAGTAATCTCATCAACGCCGAGTCCTATCTCTATGAGTAGTTTTGATTGGGTACCATGTTGTACAAAACGATCAGGAATACCAAACGATTTGAACTTACCTGAATATGAGTGTTCGAAGAGCCATGTTGCCACACCCTGACCAAAACCACCGGCAAGCTGATTCTCTTCAGCAGTAAAAATATAATCAGAAGAAGAAGCTATCTCAGAAAGCATTTCAGTATCCATAGGCTTAACAAAGCGAGCATTAACAATAGCAGCCTCTATCCCAAGATCAGACAATTTTTTTACGACTGGCATCAAATGGTACACCATTGTACCGACAGCTAAAATCTGAACTGGAGCACTGGCAGATCCAAGTCTTTCCCATTTTCCCCATTCTATCTGCTTCAGATCTTTCGAGATAGCTGTTGGTACCGTGCCACGAGGATACCGAATTGATAGTGGCCCTTTGAAATCAAGATTGATTGTATGATTAATCATGGCACGTAATTCATCACCATCTTTCGGTGCCACTACGATAGCATTTGGAATAGTTCGCATAAACGACAAATCAAATACACCGTGATGGGTCGGACCATCGGCCCCCACAAGCCCCGCACGATCCATGCAAATTACTACAGGTAAATCCTGAAGTGCAATATCGTGAATCAACATATCATAAGCACGTTGCATAAATGTTGAGTAAACAACAAGATACGGTTTCACACCACCCGCGGACAAACCAGCAACAAAAGTCCCCGCATGCTCCTCAGCTATCCCAACATCATAAAAACGGTCGGGGTACTTTTCAGAAAACTCAACCAAACCTGTCCCGGTCGACATAGCGGCAGTCACTGCAACAACTTTTTGATCTTTGTCGGCAACTTCAACAAGGGCATCACCAAACACCTTTGTGTAAGATGGCAAGACTGTCGAAATTGCATTCGACTTCCCCGTTAGTTTATCAAATGTCCCGACACCATGAAATTTCGATGGATTCCCTTCCGCAGGATCGTACCCCTTTCCCTTGGTGGTCGCAACATGAAGGAGCACTGGACCTGAAATCTGTCTTAAATCCTGAAGAGTTTTTGTCATAAGTTCAAGATCATGACCATCAATCGGCCCGAAATATCTGAACCCAAGCTTTTCAAAAAGCATCCCGGGAACTAATAAACCTTTGAGGGAATCTTCAATTCGTGATATCGTCTGGCGTATTTTATCGCGTCGTTTGAAACGACCCGTCAACTCCCATATCTCATTGCGAAGACGATTGAACTTTTCATCAGCCATAATACTGGTCAAATATCGCGACATCGCCCCAACATTTTTAGAGATCGACCATGTATTATCATTGAGGATTACCAGAATATCTTTCTTCATCGACCCAGCATTATTCAGTCCTTCGTAAGCCAACCCCCCAGTCATTGCACCATCACCAATTATTGCTACAACACTATAATCATCACCAAGATTGTCTCTGGCCGAAGCAAACCCCAAAGCCGCCGAAATCGAAGTTGAAGCATGCCCTGCCCCAAAATGATCATATTTCGATTCTGAACGCTTGGCAAAGCCTGCCAATCCCCCATGCTGACGAATTGTAGACATTTTACTGCAACGCCCTGTCAACATTTTATGGATATAGGTTTGGTTGCTGACATCCCATACCAGCTTATCTTCGGGCAGATTATAGACGTAATGTAATGCTAACGTCAGCTCTACAGAACCAAGATTTGTTGCAAGATGTCCACCCGTACCCGAGACAACAGAGATTAACTCCTGTCTGAGTTCTTCAGCTAACACAATCATCTCATCAACTGATAACTTCTTCAAATCATCAGGTGATTGTATTTGAGGTAAATACTTCATACTGTCCATACGTAACTATCTGTCTCTCTGTCCAATAAATGTTGCCAATTGCACCAACATTTGACCGTTTTCTGGATCAATCTGCTCTATAGCTTGGTCGATCAGAACTGTTGCATCCTCTCGTGCTTGCTTGATTCCAACAACACTGGGATACGTAGCTTTTTTCATTTTACTATCAGAACCAATACTCTTACCTAGAGCTTGCTGATCGCCTTCAACATCAAGGATGTCATCTATTATCTGAAAAGCCAGCCCTATTTTTTCTCCATAAATTGATAATGCTTTCATGGTCTGGGGATCAGCCGATGAAAGAAGCCCACCTAATCGTACTGCACAACGAATCAACATACCCGTTTTACGAGAGTGAATAGCTATTATTTCATCCTTGCTGAGATCCCGCCCTTCGGCCAAAACATCAGCTTCCTGCCCCCCAATCATACCTTGTGTACCAAGTGCAAAAGCTAATTCTGCGACTGCCTCAGTATTTCCTGTTCGTGCCAAAAGCTCAAAAGCAATATCATGAAGCGCATCACCTGCTAACACAGCTGTAGCCTCATCAAACTTGCGGTGACAAGTTGGTATGCCACGCCTAAGATCATCGTCATCCATACAAGGCAGGTCATCATGAATAAGCGAGTATGTATGAACCATCTCAAGTGCCGCCATAGCCAAAAATATAGGAGTATCGTGAAGAGTCTCTTTACGTTGACAATAGCTGTAAGATGTAAATGCTATTATCGGCCTTATCCTTTTCCCACCAGCCATAACAGAGTAACGCATAGCTTCGTGTAATCTTTTTGGGTCATCCGAAGCTGAAGGCAAGTACCGATCAAGCAACTCATCGACAAAAGCACCTTGTTCACTCAAATACGTTTGAATATCAATTGCCGTAATCGGCGCCATCATTCTTCCCCCTCAAATGGAACTTCTTTGAATACACCATTCTCTTCAGCAATCATCTTGATCTTTTTTTCAGTATCCGAGAGTTGTTTATTACAAAACTGTGCTAACTCTATCCCCTCGGAATAAAGGGCTATTGATTCCTCGAGACTCGATTCTCCCGACTCCATCAGTTCGGTTATCTGCTCAAGCCTGCTTATCGCTGATTCAAAATCTTTTGGTTGCTTTTTAGCCGGGGTCATAGCCTCTACTCTCAATATCACTTACAACGGAAACAATTTTTCCGTCTGATATCATCGTCTCAATTTCATCACCAATCGCAACATCAGTTTTTCTGTATACTATTCTTTCGTCAGAAAGACGACGAGTAACCGAGTACCCTCGTGTCATTATCTTCAAAGGCGAAAGTGTATCCAGACGCGATAAGGCTAAAGATAGGCGGTTTCTATATATTTCAAAGCTGTTTTTACCCGCAACTTCCATCAACTTGACCAATTGATCAAGATGTTGCTGACGTTGCTGAATCATATTGTACGGATGTTTCCAAATTGGACGCCCGAGCTGAGCTAAGAGACGATCCCTTGAAGATTGCAATATCTTCGTTATTATCGTCCTCTGATATTGCAGTTCTCCTACAATTTGCGCAATAATATCAGATCGTGACCGTATTGTCATTTCTGAAGCCGCAGACGGAGTAGGTGCTCTCAAATCTGCTACAAGATCCGACAAGGTTGTATCTATTTCATGGCCAACAGCAGAGACGACAGGAATAGTAGAGGCTACAACGGCACGGACTGTTATTTCTGTATTGAATGGCCACAAATCTTCAAGAGATCCGCCACCACGTCCTATAATAATGATATCAATATCTTCACGAGAGTTAAAATATTCTATCCCTGAAGCTATTGTTTTTTCAGCTCCACCCCCTTGAACTGTAGCAGGATAGATAATCAATTCTACTGCAGAATTACGACGCCGAGCAACGTTGATCATGTCTCTGATCGCTGCCCCTGTCGGAGAGGTCACAATACCAATCTTCCGTACATAGTCAGGCAGTCGTTTTTTTCTCTCTTGAGCAAACAACCCCTCAGTTTCCAAC
The DNA here is from genome assembly GCA_024277795.1 of Candidatus Zixiibacteriota bacterium. Taxonomy (GTDB): domain Bacteria; phylum Zixibacteria; class MSB-5A5; order GN15; family FEB-12; genus JAJRUL01. The sequence goes on along the minus strand of JAJRUL010000198.1, from coordinate 5,242 downwards.
CGTTGGTGGAGTTGACGATAAGCAAGTTCCAACTCTCCCAAGCCTGCGGGGAGGATGCGACGACAGTTGAGTTGATACTGCCCTCCCTTTTCATAGACATTGATGTCACCGTAAATGATTACTTTGTGCCCATTTGCAGGTTCAAACTTCAACCTAGAACCCGTAGAACGCCAAATCGTTACTTTTAAGACAGCATTATCATCTTTAAGGCTGAAATAGCGATGTCCAGAGGAATGATGAATATAGTTTGATATTTCCCCCTCAACCCAAACCTCCGCAAGATCCCCTTCAAGCGTTGCCTTAATTCTACGGGTTATAGCAGTAACTGTATACGCTTGCTCCTGAAGTTGCATATTGCAAATAAACAACCAGATGACTCAGTAGCAACAATAACATTTTTTGACTTCATAAAAGAACTGAGAACGAACTGCGTTTCTTATCTTTCCTTTAGTTTAGACAATATCCTCTTGGCCAACTCAGGAGTAACCCCCTTAACTACACTCAACAAATCGGGAGTCTGCTCCTTGATTCTTTTTACTGACCCAAATGTATTCAACAGTGCACGCCTTTTGGCCGGTCCCACCCCCTTTATTCCATCAAGAGCGGACGTAATAGTCCTTTTAGAACGTACCTTCCTATTATAGGTTATTGCAAAGCGGTGAGCCTCATCACGAATCTGCTTCAGGAGCATGAGAGCTGGAGAAGCTTTTGGTATTATCAATGGTTCGCTCATACCCTCTTGATAAATCTCTTCGAGTCTCTTGGCGAGTCCTATAATTTGTAAACCTTTAATGTTTAGTGAATTGATTACTTTGATTGCTGTCGACAATTGCCCTTTCCCACCATCAACAACAACCAAGTCTGGCATATCGAGTTGTTCCTCTTGACGACGCTTGAAATACCGACCAATGACTTCCGCCATCATAGCAAAATCATCCTGCCCCATTACTGTTTTAATCTTAAAATGACGATACTCTTTCTTTCGGGGTTTGCCATTTAAGAAAAAGACACATGATCCGACAGCATCGGTTTCACCTGTATTGGAGATATCAAAACACACTATTGTACGAGGAGCCTTTTTCAGATTAATCGCTTCCTGCAAAGCAGTAACCATCTTACTCGTACGCTCTGTCTGATTACGTTTTTGTATAAGGAGTTCATCGAGTAACAACCTTGCATTGGTAGCGGCAAGGTCTATCAATCTCATTTTTTGCCCCTTCTTAGGAGTTACAACAGAGACAGCCCCCCCGCGAAGTTTTCTCAACATCTGCTCAAGCAGTTTATTGTCTGGGACATTGCAGGGCAAACAAAGCTCCCGCGGTAAATTTGGCTGTCCATTATAGTACTGCGCTACAAACTTCTCTAATACATCCGCATCTGAATGATCCTCATCCGCTGAAAGCTGGAAGTCTTGTCGACCAATCAAAATCCCTTCACGGATTTGCATAACAACTGCTATCACTACTGATTCCTCACGAGCCATTGAAATGATATCTCTGTTGACGACCTCGCCAACATCAACATTTTGCTTCCTCATGACCGATTGAATAGCTTCTATCTGATCACGTAACTCTCCAGCCTCCTCAAACTGTTCTTTATCAGACGCAGTCTGCATTCTGTCAGTCAAGAGCTTTAGCAGCTTACGGGATTTTCCTGCAAGAATCATGAGAAGAGAGTCAACACTCGCTCGATAGGATTCTTCAGATTGATGTGACTCGCATGGTCCACCACAACGTTTAATATGATAGTCAAGACAGACCTTCACACTCTTCCCTTCAGGAGCAGGAAGCACATACGAACAGGAACGGATTTTGAAGAGATGTGTCAAGAAGGATACTGTTTTACGCATTCCCTTTGCACTTGTATACGGTCCAAAGTATGTAGCTCCATCTTTCTCAAGTTTCCTGACTATCAAAACTCTGGGGAATCGCTCTTGTGTCGTTACTTTTATGTATGGAAAGTGCTTATCATCTTTGAGGGCAACATTATACAACGGGTGGTGTTCGTGCACGAGGTTTGCTTCAAGAATCAAAGCCTCTACTTCATTTTCAGTCACCATCAACTCAAAGTCTGCAACTTTTTCAACCATACGTGCAGTACGTTCAGTATGTGTTGCACTTTGTTGAAAATAGGTTCTTACACGATTGCGGAGGTTCTTTGCTTTCCCAATATAAAGGATTTTTCCCACTTTGTTCTTAAAGATATAGACTCCGGGAACAGTTGGGAGGGTTGATATTTTTAAGCTGAGTGATTCGCTTACTTTTGGCATACGAGGACCATCTACCGTCTAGATAATATCTGTCTCATGGAAGGATTCTTTTGGCCCCCGCATATCTCTTACTCCAATATTTCTCATGCAAGCTAGAAATAATCACGCCACGAGATGTTGAAGCATGAATAAATCTATTATAACCTACACATATCCCGACATGAGAGATGCGGTTATGCTCAGTTCGAAAAAACACCAAGTCACCGAATGAGACTAGCCGACGAGGAATTTCTACTCCCACCTCAAACTGTTGTCGTGAAGATCGTGGAAGATCAGTACGATTGTATGCACGAAAAACTTCACGAGTGAAAAGAGAGCAGTCAATTCCTCTGTCGTATTTCGAACTACCCAAATATGGCTTTCCGAGATATCCTTGCAGGATCAAACCAAGACGAACATATCTGCCCGTTGTAAATCGAATATTCTTGAATTCAGCTTTTGATGGTTTCTCAGCACCACCGGTCCTATATCTTGGATAGCTCGTACAGCCAGCCAATAGCAGGAAAGCAGTTATTATGGTAAGCAATAGTATTCGCATCATCGTATTGAAGGATAGTTCATACTAAATCTCCTGCGATAATATAAACGAGTTACAATAATCAGAACAACAACAAACATGAAATAGCCAGGATAGAACCAACCTGCCAGACCAGTTAATAGTGCAATTGGAAGTTTAGCCGAAAACAGGGTTATCGACTCTCCTTCAACTCCGATTGAAAAAACCACAGGAACTGCAGAAACTAATGATATCCACATCAACATTGTATAGCCAGCACCATAAGCAACAACCACCGATAAAATCAACGACATAAGTGCTAACACTTTAACAGCTCTCAGCGGTAAAACAACAGCAACTGTCTTTTTCCCTGATCGGCTATCCCCTTCCTTATCAGGGATTGTGGTCAAAAGGTGTACTGTTGTGACAGCAAAGAAAAAATACATAAGCAATAAGGCACCATGTACAATCCCGTGATAACCAAGAGATGTAGCAATACTGGCAGAGGGGACAAGTATACCAAATGAAACGGCATTAGCGAATAGTCCAGCATACGGACGATCCTTTAATCGCCACGGAGAGGCAGAATACATCCAATTCATCAAAAACAAAAAACACAATACAAAGAACATAAAGGCAGACAACAAAACTGAGAGAGATAGTGAAATCAGGGCCAGCATTATAAAGCCGTGAGCCATCTGGTTTGGTGCTAAAAGACCGAGTTGTAGAAAACCAAGTTTTTGGTTTATTCTATCTGACTCCATATCGAAATACTGATTCACGAAATAGGCCGAAGCTGTCATCAAATTAATAGCGAGCATTGCAACAAGATCATTGATTGTAACAGCGCAAGCAGAAGTATGCCTTACATAACAGAGTGTTACCAGATATATAGTCCAGACCGGAAGATGAAGCATTGGTCTGGCCGCAAAAAACCAGTCCAATACCTTCATCCAATTACTACTGTTAGATATGCAAACATGAACGGTGCGGCAAAGAGCAAAGAGTCGAAGCGATCGAGCACTCCCCCATGTCCGGGTATAAGGTTTGAGGAGTCTTTTATTTTTAGAGATCTCTTCCACATCGATTCGACAAGATCACCTAATTGCCCTGTTACTGAACAACCAAAACTTATTGCAAGGATATGAACTAAACCGATATGTTGAAACTTCCATGAATGCATGACAAATCCGACAATAATTGCACCGATAATTCCCCCGACAAACCCTGCCCATGTCTTATTTGGGGATACAGACGGTGCCAGTTTCCGTTTACCTAACCATCCGCCGAACCCCATCGCTGATGTATCACCAACCCAAAGCAGAGCAAAGAGAAACAAGAGTGCATCTCCCCCTTGCAGATTAGTCTGTCCAGAGCCGATAATATAAACAGTTGGCCAAGTCAATCCTAGGTATATGATTCCCCAGATAAGCCTTGAATGTCGCATAAATAGTTCTTCAGGACTCTTGCGACCGATAGCAAATAACATAGCCGATGTCAGAAAAAAGAAGACAAGTAGGGCAAGGCCAAACAATGATTCGGCCAATCTTAGAACAGGAGCAGTAAGAAAAGTGTCAGGCTCTTGCGTAAAACCAGAGAGAACAAACATCAACAAAGCAATTGTAAGTCCTCCCAACCACAGTACGGGACTTTTTACAGAATATCCTTCGTTGCTAAAAAACTCGTACGCACCAACCAAGCAAAAAAAGAGAAGCATTGCTATCAGCCAAAGTCCACCTTGATAACATATCCATAAAATGGCTGGAATGGTAATCAGGGCAACAAGTATGCGTGCAATCAAATTACTATTCATACCTGCTACTTTCGGCTCACTTTGCCGAAACGACGTTCTCTTTCCTGAAAATCGGCAACAGCTTCAAACAATTCTGTTCGTCCAAAATCAGGCCATAGTGTGTCAATTATTCGTAATTCCGTATAACTTGTTTGCCAGAGCAGGAAATTTGAGATTCTATTCTCACCAGATGTACGAATCATCAAGTCAGGATCAGGAATCCCTGATGTATAGAGAAAGCTTGAGAAGAGCTCATCATCAATCTCTTGTAGATCAATAATACCAGCTCTGACAGAATTTGAAATCGCTTTGACCGCATCGAGTATTTCTGTCCGTCCACCGTAATTCAAGGCCAGAATCACAACTAAGCCTTTGTTGTTGCGTGTTCTCTCCACCGCATTCGCAAGCACCTTTCGTCGTGATACTGAGAGTCCCGCAATACGCCCTATCGTCATCAACTTCACATCATTCTTGATCAGTTCATCAAGTTCACGGCGAGTAGTTCGCGACAATAGAGACATGAGAGCGGCAACTTCTGATTTTGGACGTTTCCAGTTTTCTGATGAAAAGGTATACAACGTAAGATATTTTATTCCCAACTCACCACAAGCTTTGACAGCTTCACGAACGGCTCTCACACCCGCTTCGTGGCCAAAAGTACGTGGCTTGTTACGTTTTGCCGCCC
>JAJRUL010000197.1 GCA_024277795.1 Candidatus Zixiibacteriota bacterium | reverse complement strand
TGTCTCAGCTGACGTTCAATCGGTTACTGTTAACCGATGTAAGGGGCATGGGAAACTATCATCATTTGAGGTTACTCATTGAGAGCACATGACACGTTAGACCAAATCAAGCAGTATATCCGTAGCGTCCCTGATTTTCCGAAACAGGGGATAAACTTCTATGATATTACTACACTTTTGCAAGACTATGACGGGTTCAATCTCGCTCTCGATCAAATGCAATTATATGTTACTTCGTGCAATGCTGAGAGGATAGTTGGTATTGAGGCACGCGGATTTATTTTTGGTGCTGTTCTTGCTGACCGATTGAATCTTGGATTTACTGTTGCAAGAAAGCCAGGCAAGTTGCCGTATAAGACTGTCTCACAGGAGTATGAGCTGGAGTATGGGGCTGATAGGGTAGAGTTGCATGTTGATTCAGTAGCGGACGGGGAAAGAGTTGTTATTGTCGATGACCTGATCGCAACGGGCGGGACTATACAGGCTGTTTGTAAACTGGTTGAGAAACTCGGTGGGAAAGTAGTCGGGATTTCTTCAGTTATTGATTTGTCTTTCTTACCGTGGCGCGAGAAATTGGCTGACTATGATGTCAATTGCCTTGTCTCCTATGACTCTGAGTAAGTTCTGCCATTTTATTCAAGATCATCATTGACATATATGGGCGTTCTGATCTTCTTAGCGACAGAACATTTTATTGCCCCCGTAGCTCAGTTGGATAGAGCAACGGTTTCCTAAACCGTGGGCCGCAGGTTCAATTCCTGCCGGGGGGATTTTTTTTGTTCAGACAATTTCAGCCGGTAGAATTGCTCTAACTCTATAGAAAACAAGAGAATGTAACTATTTTTTGCTTTGAAAAGGTTTGACTTGCCTTCCGCTCGCGCATATATTTATTAACTTAAATCGGGCGCTTGTGCGTCTATGGAAAAAGAAGAGTTTTTTGTTTAAGATATTAAGGAGAATGAAGGCATGACTTTGACCCGGCTTATTGCGACTGTCTCACTTGTGATGCTATCGGCTATTGCATTTGCTCAGGATTCACAATTAACCAATTTGGGAAGACCTCCAGTCGATTTGTATCGATTTGAATTCACTGGTGGTGGTGCACGGGCCGAAGGGATGGGCAAGGCATATCTCGGATTGTCTGATGATATAACCGCAGGTAGTTGGAATCCCGCAGGTCTATTTGAACTCAGTAGCCCAACAGTCAGCTTGAGTTATGGGTCAACAAAGGCAAGAGGGTTCAGTAATTCGGGGCTGACGATTTTTGATCCACGCTCTGATCATACAGGATCTATCAATGGGATATCATCATTTAATTTTGCTGCACCGTTGCGTGTTAAAGGTCATCCTTTTGTTGGGTCTGTAAGTTATACTAAGAATTTTGATGAGTTTCAGTCTTTGACAGCATCGTTGAACTATCCTGTCACATTTATTACTGTTCGACCAAATGGATTTCCTGAGACTACGGTAGTTAATTCTGTAATTGATCAACGTTCTGATCTTGATGGTGGACTGGTTTCGATCAACTTCTCTCTTGGAACGAAGATTAACGAGAATATTTCATCTGGTGTTTCTATGAATATCTATACTGGTGAGACAATCAGGAATTTTCATGAAAATGTAGATATCCCATCACTGTTTGATCCTATTACATTGCAGACTTTGCGTTTGAACACTACTACACGTATTATTGATTCTAACAAGTTTTCAGGCTTTAATGTCACTCTCGGAGCTCAATTTAAGACTGGCCGAGTCGGGCTTGGTTTGGTTGTTCGGACTCCATTTGCCTTAAGTGTTGAAACAGGTCGTTCCGTTTATAGTGTACGGTATATCAATGAACTTTCGACAATCGAAGGCTCCGATACTTTGTTCTATGATGGTCTATTAGCAAAATATGATATCCCTTTGGTGGTTGCTGGAGGTATTGGTGTTGATCTTGGGCACAATACGATTTTTGCCGCAGATTTGGAATATCGCGGGTTTAGCGGGCAAAGAGTTCGTTTGAGAGATGAATTGATCCTTGAACCTGGTGGTGAGAATACTGAAGTATTTACAGATAGTATCCCTAAATGGAAAAACTCCTTTAGTGTTAGAGCTGGTGTTGAGCATATATTTGAGACAAGTAAAGGTAATGTCCCGATTCGTTTTGGTGGAGGATATATTCCTCTGGTTGCACCGAGTTATGAAACAGTAACTTCGGGGTCAACTCCATATAAAGAGTCATCAACCAGCAGTTATACATTGTCGGCAGGAACAGGAATACATTGGGAACAGATCAGGTTGGATTTAGCGTACACATACACCTCGTATGACTGGGGTTACCTGCAAGGTGTCGTTTTTGATCAGAGCAACCGAGATCATCATATTAACTTTACTTTCACGGGTGTATTTTAGCAGTCGTGTATAGATGATTGGATGAGAAATATAGAGGCATATCAATCTCTTTGGTCTGCCTCTTGTCAGAATACTCTTAACCTCGATTTCTTAAATGCCGATAATATCTCAAAGGTATTTGTAGATATCAGGAGTGATGAATGTACGGAAAAGTAAAACTGAGTAAGCGTCAGATAAAAGAAGACAAATTTGCAACCTTCATGCTTAGTTCCAAGCATCATGTGGTGGATAACTGGCAGTTTATCGTTATCGGTATCGTTGCAGTAATTTTAATTGTTGTTGCAATCGGTTACTATGCCGATTCTCAAGAAGCAAAGCGACAAGCTTCGGCTGATATGTTTGCTCGTGCTTTAATGGATTATAGAAGCGGAAATCGTCAAGTTGCGGTAACATCGTTGAATCAGATTCTTCTTGAAAATAGCAACAATATGATAGGTGAGCAGGCGTTGTTTTTAGTCGGTCAGATTAATTATGAATTGCGCAACTATAATGAAGCTGTACTCAAGTGGGAAGAATATATTAGTAAGTTCAAGTCGAACAAATTGAACTATGCCGCAGCTATTGCGGGTATCGCCGCTGCGTATGAGAATCAAGGTCGTTATGCTGAAGCTGCTGACAAATTTGTAGAAGCATATCAAGCATATGAGGATGGACCTTTGGATGGGGACTATCGTTTCGGTGCTATGCGATGTTATTTGTATGCAGGTGCGATAGAAGATGCTCGTAGAGAGTGGGAACAGATATCAGAGCTATACCCCGAGACGGGCATATATAAACGAGCGACATGGTTGTTCGAGGAAAAATCTCGTTCATAACTATCAGTCTCTTTTGAGAGAGTCAGAGGTATTGCAATGACCGGAACCAGACCTGTCAAAGTCGCTATCCTCTGGCACATGCATCAGCCCAATTATAGTGACCCTCAGACAGGCAATCTCCTGTTACCGTGGGTCCGACTTCATGCGACAAAAGATTATTTGGATATGCCCCTTATGGCAGCGGCTGATGAGCGAGTCCGAGTAACTTTTAATCTTGTCCCTTCATTATTAGATCAGCTACAAGTTTATACTACTGGTGGGAGTGACCGTCATCTAGACTTGTCCCGCAAATCTGCAGAAGAACTTGACGATGCTTCACGCCTTGAGATTCTTGAAAGTTTCTTCTACGGTCACCCTGAAACAATGATTCATCCCTATCCTCGACTATCCGAACTCTATCGTAAACATTTAGGGTCGGTTGGTGATACTATTCAGATCAAACTTTTTTCATCAGAAGAGTTACGCGATATTCAGGTTTGGTCAAATCTTGTCTGGGTTGACCCAATGTTTCGTGATCAGGAGCCAGTAAAACACTTATTAAGCAAGGGCAGGCACTTCACGGAAGAGGAAAAACATGCCTTGTTGGATTGGCAATTATCGACAATCAAGGAGGTACTGCCTACTTACCAGAGGCTTTTGAAGGATGACCTGATTGATCTTTCGTTTACACCATACTATCATCCGATACTTCCTCTATTGTGTGACACAGACATTGCCAAAGAAGCCTTGCCAAGCATTGATCTTCCAGCTAAACGCTTCATACATCCTGAAGATGCTGAGAAGCAGATACGTATGTCGATGGATAAATATGAGTCACTTTTTGGGATTAAAATGACCGGTATGTGGCCATCAGAAGGGTCTGTTTCAGAAGAGATGGCGGGAATTTGTATGAAATTAGGTCTTCAATGGATCGCTACTGATGAAGAGGTTTTATATCGATCTTTAGTGAAGTCTCAGCTTGATCGAAGAGAGAATCCACAGCATGCACTATATGAATATGGGCCTGGATTGAAGATGTTTTTTAGAGATCACGCTCTTTCTGATCGTATAGGTTTTGTCTACTCTGGATGGGATGCAGAGAGGAGTGCTGATGATTTTCTTAATTATCTTAAACATATTGGTAACCTCTATTCGAACAAAGATGAACTTGTCGTTCCCGTTATATTGGATGGTGAAAATGCGTGGGAGTATTTCAAAAATGATGGTCGTGATTTTCTGACCTGCCTGTATTCTCGATTGGCTGTTGATAAAGATATTGAGACTGTGACCTTCAAGGAAGCTGTAGAACAGGTAACGCCCAGGGTTTTGCCTAGTATATTTGCAGGGTCGTGGATTAATCATAACTTTCGCATTTGGATTGGTCATCCTGAAGATAATCGTGCTTGGGATCTTTTGGCCGAAACGCGCGATTTTCTTGTTTCGCAGATTGACAGTAATACTCAACTCAGTGAAGAGGCGATTGAGAAGGCATGGAAGCAGATTTATATTGCTGAAGGGTCTGATTGGTGTTGGTGGTATGGGGATGAGCATCGGGGTAGTCAGAATGAGGAATTCGACAGAATCTTCCGCGGGCATCTTGAGGCTGTCTATAAGATTTTGGATGTTGAACCACCCCTTACACTCAGGAATCCGATATATAGAGAGGGTGTTAAAGCAACTGTTATCCAGCCAGATAGCTTGATCTCTCCTAAAATTGATGGACGGTTAAGTCATTTTTATGAATGGTCAGGGGCTGGAAACTATCTATGTGGTCAAGAGGGGGGAGCAATGCATAGAATAGATAGCAGTATTCAACAAATCTATTTTGGGTATGATCATGAGCGGTTTTATATTCGACTTGACATCGATATAGAAAAAGTGATAGACTCGGCACAAGCACCTTTGGTCGTTGTGCAGATATCTGCAGGAAAAGCTGTCCAGCTTGATATCCCTGTAGGTAAGAATCCTGTAGCAGATGAAATGACGAAAGGGTATGTTTATGCGATCGGGAATAACATAGAAGTTGCTGTTGATCGCACCCTTCTTTGGGAAGATGAATATGGAGAGCTTGAGCTGTTGGTTAAACTACATGATGACAATATTGAATTGGAGTCGTGGCCAACAGAAGCTCCGATCAAGGTCGAGGTTTATAAGAGAAACAATGAGCTGTTTTGGCCGTCCTCATAAATTGGCTGATGGCTGAGTTACAAGAATGTAACTAAGGGAGTTGCAGATGACAGATTCTTTTTTCAAGGATGAGATAGATCAAACGGAAAAATCTGATATTCCATCGTTGGAGGAAGGCGATTCAGAAGGGATCGGAGGTTCCTCAAGGAGTGACTCGTTTCTGACTGAAGAGGGGAGGATGGCGGCAATTATGTCATACATACCTTTTCTTTGCTTTGTACCTCTCTTGAATATGAAAGATAATAAGGAAGCGAGACTGCATGCTCGTCAAGGTGTTCTCCTCTTTCTTATCGAGCTTGTTGCAGTTTTGTTTTTGGTCGATGGTATTAGTGATTTCGTTTTTCGTGCAGTGCTTATTTTGGCAGTTGCTCTATCTGTCGCAGGTATATTCTTTTCTTTGCAAGGAAAGAACTACAAGCTTCCTTTGATCGGTGACCTCGCTGAGAAAACGAAACTGTGATTGCTCCCCATGACCTTGCATATGTAGTTGTTTTGAATCTGAGTTTTTCGATTATTCTGTTTAGTACAAACAATAAAGATATTTCATCATAATCTATTTTGCTGCATCTCTGTGGAGATCGGGAATGTTTTTCCGTATGCTTCTGTGTTGCAGGCATTGCGTTTTCGTAAGTCTTTGTGGTGACATAATATACGAAGCGGAAAGAGATTACCTTTTTTGATTGTTTTTGTTGACTTGCACACTCTTTTCCAACACCCTTGAACTCAATGAGCACGGAAACATTACTGATTTAGTTTGGTCTATTCAGGTGGACATTCTGAGTAACTTTCCGACAGATATACCATAGTGCTGTTCTCTTTTGAACAATGACTCTATGTCGATGTTGGGTATGAGTTTGGCCTTCAGTTTTTTGTGGCAACGTTGTTTGGTTGTTCGAGCTTTGAGCATTAGCTGAATGTCAGGTGTTTGTACACGGTGCATAGATTGGGAGTGTGCACTATTAAAGGTATTACTGGTCAAACCTAATTGAATGGTAGGCTGCTATTTACAGTGGTTGTATGAAAGGTGAAGAAATCATTAAGAATATCCACTCGGGTGAACACTCCGGCATATGTATTGCCATTTCCTTAGTTGTGAATATGGAGCAATGAAAGGAAAATCTGGATGCGCATGTACGTACTGAAGAAACTAACCCTTTATAGTCTTTCCTTCCTGATTATGCTGTCGTGCATAGGCCAAGTAGCTCATGGGGCTTCTGATGGCGGGCGGACAGCCGCTGATTTCCTCTTGATTGGTACATCAGCTCGCTCGGCTGGAATGGGCGGAGCTTATTCTGCTGTCAGCACTGGTGCAAGTGCTACCTTTTGGAATCCTGCAGGGATGACTGAGCTTGCCACAGGTGAAGTCCTTCTCGGGCATTTCTCATGGTTTCAGGATATCAATATTGAACATGGGGCAGTAGCCTATCAGCCTTCTGAACGCGTATCAATAGGTGCTCAAATTGGTTTCCTTGATTATGGATTGATTGATGGGCGAGATGAAAACGGGTTGAGTACCGGGAATTTGTCTGCTTATGATTTGTATGCTGGTTTGTCTGCGGGATATGAGATCAACTCAGATTTTTCAGTCGGTATTACTGCTAAAGTAATAAATCAGAATTTGGATAATGTCTCAGCGACTGGCTTTGCGGCAGACATCGGGACAAAGTATGTATATTCAAAATTTACTTTTGCTGCAGTTGCGACCAATATCCGCCCCTCGATGGATTTCAATGGAGTTTCAGAGCCACTACCGTCTATGGTTAGGGTTGGAGTTGCTGGCAGACCGTTTAATGATGATTTCTTGACCTCAATTGAGTTTTCCAAACAATTCCAGGGTGAGACCGTTTTTCGCCATGGTCTTGAATATGGGTTCTCTGATCAGTATTTTATCCGTACAGGATATTCATTCTATCCATCATCAGAAAGCAGAGCTTTTGGTTCTGGAATAACGATGGGTGCAGGTGTGAAATTTACTCGTGCAGAAATAAACTATGCTTTTACTGCTCATGATGAATATGCAGGTGAGGACTTGCATCGCTTTTCACTGACATTCAAATTAGGACAGTAATTGGTTTAATTGACTGTTTTTTGCGGAAAAGCCAGCATATTGCTGGCTTTTTTTTGCCTAAGATTTGCCGTGTCGTGCAACTCATTGCAGATAATGTGCCCTTAGTTGATTAAGAAAATGCCCTTTTTCTT
>JAJRUL010000196.1 GCA_024277795.1 Candidatus Zixiibacteriota bacterium | reverse complement strand
CTAGAGCAGTGCTTCCCATGTCGTTAGCAACAACTGTTGCTGTACTATCATCAGTAATTCCTGTGACAATTAATTCTGCACCCGAAGTGGTATTTCCGAATAATTGAGTGCTGATATCAGCAACATCGGTATACTTTACTCCGTTAGAATCTTCTAAGCTTTGAATAACTATAATCTTGCCAACATCATCACCATCGAAATCAAACTCAAGAGTAGAGAAAGAGCCATCTGCTGCTGAGATTACGCCGTCGTCACCATCACCATCCACCTTTGTATCAGTATTTACAATAGTGTATGAGAATGAGGTATCAGAGCTGCTGATAAATTGATTCTGTCCAACTGGAGTTTCAAGCTGAGAGTTATAGAAGCTTACCTTGTTAGGGAAGATTTGAGTTTCTACCGCGTCACGAACTATAAAGATGTTTACTTGAGTATCTCCATCTGGTCGTCCAGTGATTAGACCCTCTATAGGTCTTGGGATGACAAAGAATAGATCGTCTACTTCGGTTCCGCCTTGGAATCCACCCTCACCATCAGAATTTTCTTCTTCAAGAAGGGTTACTGAAGTTCTGCGTGGAAGAGGCGGCTTAGTCTGTAGAGCAAGAACTGCAGGCGCGCCATTTTCATAAGCCATTTGAGCACCTAGAGCTAGGTGGTTTGTAAGGCTAGCAGCACCATGCTTTGCAGTTAATTCTGCAGCACTTAAGAATAGCTGAGGATCGTTAATGTCTGCCTCTGCAATGTATCGAGCAACAAGCTGATCGTTTGCAGATAGAACTCTAGAGTTTACATCAACAAAGAACTTGTCACCAACTTCAAAAGGAACGGTGCCCGGAAGAATTCCGAATAGAAGAACCCCATTAGTCTGAAGCATATGGAAAGTAAGTCCAGTTTCTGCAAGACCGTCTGAATTATCATCTTCTAAGGTTGGGAATCCAAGCAATGGATCCTCGAAGCTTTCAACTCTTATTCTGCGAGAAGAAGTTACATGAGTAACCGTATATCTTCCAACTGATTCCCCACTACAAATCATTAGAATCTTGCCAATATCAGCAGAGCTAAACTCTCCTTCAGAGGCAGGAACTCCGGTAGTTCCGTCATGAAGAACGGTTGGGTCATCAACGAATAGATCGGTGGCTCTAATATCCCAAGTTGTATTTGAGATGCTTGAGTCTAAGCTATCAGTTACGAGGGTTAGAGTGGTTTCATCGTCAGTTGAGTTATACTCAATATCTTCAATTTCAATTCCTACATATCCATCAACACATAGATAGTCACCTACAACAACCTGTCCTTGAGTGATCAAGTCACCATCAAAAAGGAACTGGTCTGTGGTATCGGTTGTGGCATCGCCACTTTTCATTACTGCGCTTCCAGTAGAGAAGTCAGCGCTATCTGCAACTACAAAACCATCTGCACAAGCATCGGCAGTACCAGAAACTGCGCCGGCAGTGTTAGTGTAGTAAGAATCTGTAAATAGGTATGGTTGTCCGTTCTCATCTCTTAGCTGGCCAGAGACAGCGCCAGTAGCAGTAAAGGTTGTTCTGCCAGGAATTGGATCGCCATTAGAGTCACGAATAACTCCGATAGCTCTAATAGTCCATCTTTCTGCTGGTGCAGAACTGTCTACTACAGAGACAAGATCATGAAGTCCGCAAGTGCCATCTGGAATTGTTCCGTTTCCAGTGTTAAGGCTGCTTGCAGAGTATAGTAGTCCATCCTGATCACCGATAGATGCCTTTTGTAACTCAAAGCATCCGGTGCTAGGATCTAATCTGAAATCAAATTTTCCATCAAAACTGGTTTCGTCAACAACGTCTTCTACGCCATACAGTAGGGTGCCATTTAGATAGAGTTCAGTTCGTCCCGAAACAACTGGAGACAATGAGAGGGAGAAATATCTTCCATCTCCGCTGCCTGTTGGTGAGCAAGTAGCATCACCGTCCAGACCACTGCCTTGAGCTTGTTCTACGACGACTTCTTCTCTAAGTCCTTCACCCATAACACAGACAATTCTTGTGCCGCCTGGGATAGAAACACCCCTTGAGATAACGCGATCTCTAGCAAAAGCGTCGGGCTGGACGAAACCGTTAATTCCTGGTATGTTAGCCATTACTCTCCTCCGAGTACTTCAATATCAATTCAATATTTTATATTAGTAGTTATTTATAGTGTGATTTCTGCAAATTCTAGAACATCATCGAACTTTAATTCCAGCTTATTTCCCACTGGGTGAGTAGGTGGTACTGGGGTGCGAACTGAGTCAAAATAAAATACAATCTTTTCAACTAAATCGTCCAGGGGTATTTCAACCCGCCACTCTGTTCTAATTGGCAATGTTATTGTCTGACTATAAACATAATCATTAGCATAGGGCTCAGCATTTTCCGCGCCAATTGAAATATTTTTTATGAAAACTCCATTTGCCCTGAGCTCATTCCAAGAGACATATTGAAAGATCATTGCCACAATCTCTACTAGCTCTTCAAGCTCAGAATGGCTTTCTGAATATATTTCGATTGAAAAATTCAAATCCCAAGCGCCAGCATATACACGATGAGTTGGAACTTTAACCTCAACCTTTTGTCCAAATATATTTTCTGTTGTATGTTTTCTATATTTAAATGTTGCATTTTGATTAAATGAAAGAGGGTTATAGTTTCCACCACCTGACTTGATAATAATAGCAGGATGAAACTTAACTTCATAACGATAAGCATCTGTTATCATTATCTTAGTAGTAAGTTCGCTATCAATATCAAGGTTTGTCATATCTGCAGTAAGTGGAAATCCATATTCATCAGCTCGATATGTAAAGATATTATCTCGACTAAAGTGCTTCCTAAGAACATCAATAATCAAGTTCTTAGGCTGAGTTATACAAACTTGTTGAATGATATGGTTATCGGAAAAGAAATTAGAGTAGACCCGATGATCTCCATTTATTCCCGTACCTGGCAAATTTTGAAGATCTTCTGGCATGTATTAGCTCCTGTTTCTAAAATGAAGAGGCATATATTCTACATCTTCAATTTCTTTTGCTTGTTCACAAAAATGCTTAATCTTGGTTAAAAACTTATCCAACTCAGCTCTATCATTAAAGTCGGACTTATTAATAATAACTGTCTTTTTAATCAATAATTCTGCAACGATTTGATCATCGTTATCTGGAATATTAGTATTTCCTGACACAATTTCTACACAATCAGAATCAGACGCAATACGAGCTTTGCTAAAGTTCAACCTATCGCAAATATGAGAAATTATATTCCCAATAGTTTTTTCGAAAACAGATTCTCTCTGCTCTTTTTTATTGTAAATTTTTATTGCTAACATTACTTTACCTCGAAAGATTTCATAGTTCTATCCAGAAGGATTGTCCTGTTGATTGGACGGTACCCCTCCTGTCTATATTCTACTCCATACTTACCGGGCGGTAATCTCACTTCCCAATGACCATCTTTATCAGTCTTTCTTCTTTTTACAACTTCATTATTTTCGTCATAAATCTGAACATCAATATCGGATATTGGCTGTTTTGACTTATTAACAATATAACCAAATGTTCTTATCTTTCCCAGAACAAGCTTTTCAGAGTCACGCCTTTCTTGTTGTTGAGGCGGCGGAGGAGTTCCTGGGGTAG
>JAJRUL010000195.1 GCA_024277795.1 Candidatus Zixiibacteriota bacterium | reverse complement strand
GGGGAACACACCTTACTGGTTTTCGTACAGCTTTAACCCGTTCGGTCAATACCTATGCAACAAGAAATAAATTGATCAAAGGAAATGGGGCGACTAGTCTTACTGGTGATGATGTTCGAGAAGGTCTTACCGCAGTTGTATCAGCACGGGTCCGTGATCCGCAGTTTGAAGGTCAAACAAAGACTAAGTTGGGTAACTCTGAAGTTCGCGGTGTAGTTGAGCAGATTACCAATGAATATCTCGGTGCGTTCTTTGAAGAGAATCCGTCTATAGGTAAGAAAATTGTTGATAAGGTATCAGCCGCGGCTACCGCTCGAGAAGCGGCACGTAAGGCCAAAGAGTTAACCAGACGCAAGTCTGCACTAGATAGTGCTGCTCTTCCCGGAAAACTTGCTGATTGTTCTTCTCGTGATCCTGAGTCTTGTGAATTGTATATCGTTGAGGGTGACTCCGCGGGTGGTTCAGCCAAGCAGGGAAGAGATAGGAGATTTCAGGCTATTCTGCCGTTGCGTGGTAAGATTCTCAATGTGGAGAAATCTCGATTGGACCAGATTCTTTCCAATAAAGAAATACGCTCAATGATAACTGCGTTAGGCTGTGGAGTTGGAGATGATTTTGATGTTTCAAAATGTCGTTATCATAAGATCATTATTATGACTGATGCTGACATTGATGGTGCACATATTCGTACGCTTATTCTGACTTTTTTCTTCCGTCACATGAGAGCTTTGATTGATAGCAACTATCTTTATATTGCACAACCTCCTCTTTTCAGAATTAAACAAGGGAAGAAAGACCAGTATGTGTACAGCGATGAGGAGAGAGATCAGGTTATGAAAAAGATGACGGGGAAAGGGGTTTCAATACAACGCTACAAAGGACTTGGTGAGATGAATCCTGATCAGTTGTGGCGTACTACAATGGATCCTGAGAAGCGTACATTGCTACAAGTTTCGATCGAATCTGCGGCTGAAGCTAACCATCTCTTTACCGTGTTGATGGGATCAGAGACAGGTCCTCGGAGTAAATTTATTCAGGATAATGTACAGTACGTCAGAAATCTTGATATATAGTGAAAGCTCGATTATTGATAAACAGGAGGCAGGTTTATTGACCTGCCTTTTGTTGTGTACACAAATATGTTGTCATTGTTTTGAGTCAGGCGAGTCGATCACTTTAGGCTGTTCGGGTGGGCTGAGAACTTCTTCCGGGATTTGATATTTCGGGACAAAAATCCCAAGATACCTTTGATACCATTTCCAATTTTTCTTTTCCTGCTTGAGCCATTTTTTAACTCTTTTTTCTCGTTCATGATCAACGGCATCGTGCGCTTCAATCTTTTGGATCAGTATTTCAACTGACTCTCGTTTTTCGAGAGCTGACCGAAATGTGTTGTAATCTTTGAAGTTGAACAGTGATTGTACAATTGGTTCAAAAAAGACCAACATTTGGGAGCCAATAAAGTTAAGTGGTTTTATCGATTCGAGAAAAATGATTGCAGGAACAGTCATTCCTCGTTTGACAACTTGTTTGGCCAGTCTTTCGAGAACTTGCTCTTCTTCTTCGGGGAGGGATTTTTCCTCGGGGTCAGGGAATTCTGTACTACCATGAAAAAAAGACATTATTGCACCCTATTAGATGAAGAGTTGCTTGGGGGTGTGATTTTCATACGAACAAAATCTATAACTTCATCACGATTATCGTTGAACATAATGTATAGGCCTCGAAAATTCTCTAACCGTGTCGGGCTGGTAAATGGAGAAAGGAGAATACCGTTCTTATCAGGATAAAATGATCTAAAAAGTGACCATTCTTTGTGGAGGGTCTGAGTTGAAGTTTTAATCGTTACTCTCTTATTGTCTAACTTGTAGCTAGTAGGAAAGTAGAATTTTGCAAGAGAAGCAAACATGATAACTAAAGCAAGTGTTGTGAATGTCTTGGAGTCGGTTAGATAGAAGACAACAAGAGAGACGAGTAAGAGAAAGAGGGTCACACTAAGTGTAATCCATGGGCGTTTTAAGGCGGGGTGACATCGCCATTGCAAAACAGGCTCATCACTTATACGATGTTTGCTCTCTATATTGCTTTCACAGGGGGTAGTGTTGTATGTTTTCTCAGAGTCGTTATTCATCTACAGTACGATATCGCTCTTTTTTTACTGTTTCCAACATATTCAACATTTCATCTGCTTTGATTAGACCTTTATCAATCAAAAGTCTTACAAGTGCTTCCTGAGCAAGATTATTTGACAAAGCGAGATCTTCAAATGTGACTTCTCTCTCCTCACCATTGATAACCATTCGCAGTGCGACTTTTTTATTCGACATCATTTTTCTCCCCATCTGAAGATTCTCTATTCTATTGTTTAATATACCCATCCACAATCGGATTGCAAGCGTATCGAAACAGTGATCTCTTATTGATTAAATTGTGAAGCTGAATCTGTCGGTTGGCTTAGTGTGTCTTTTGCTACCGAGGGAAGGAGAGGCAAAGCTTCTCCGTTGGTAATTTTGAATAGGGGCATCTCTATATTTTCACGGTTTTCTCCGAAGTCGATAACTCCTGAAGCACCGTTGTATCTCTTAATCTGTGTGAGTTGTTCCAACAGTCTTTTTCTTGAATGTCGTCCAGATGGTGATGCTTGAACTATTAACATCATCGCATCATATCCAAGAGCGGATAGTCGTTGTGGGGTATGACCATAACGTTCGTCATAGGCAGTCGCAAAACGTATCGCTCGTTCCGATTGAGAGGTACCAAGGAAGGCAGACGGAAAGACAGCATTTTTCGTGACATTATCTCCTAGTCGATAGAGGGAGTTTGTGCCCCAGCTGTCAGTTCCCAAGTATGATGTTTTGATTTGGTAGAAATTAACTTGGGGTAAGAGAAGGCGGATTTGTGAGGCGGGTACCGGCATAAAAAGACAGTCTAAATGGACAGGGAGCCCATCAATATCCAACGTGTCACCTCTTTCATTGATAAAGAATGTTGAATCCTTTATAGCTCCTAAGATCAAACCTTTGATGTCTCGAATATGTGGTCCGAAATCTTTGTCCCGTGCACGATAGTATTGGACAACAAGAATTGTACCACCGAGTTCGGTAAAACGATTACTGAAAGCACGGGTTATTCTGAGATAATCAGTACTGGTGGAAGTGATAATCGCGGCTGTGTCAGCTTCAAGGGTTTCTACAGCATATTCAGCCATCCGAATGCCTTCCAATTCGATATTAGGGGAGAGTTGAAAACTTGATTCAGACAATAGTGTAAGCCCTGCCTGGGTAGCTGCAGGAATAACAAGAGGTAGATCTTCTCTGTATAAGCGGGCAGAGGTAACAGCGGCTTCTTCACTAGTTAGTGGACCTATGACTGCATCTGTGTTTGAGTTTGCCAAATCTGAGATAATGCGTGCCGCGTCAATCGGGTCTCCTTTAGTATCGTAAGGAGTGATTGATATTGCTCTACTGTCATGCTGTCGAGTCATGTCAGCGGCGATTACGGCACCGTTATAAATATCTTCACCGAACTTTTGCAGATCACCTGAAAGAGGGACGACTACGGCAACTTCTAGTTCATTGTTTCCTCTTTGTGATCGTCGGTTTGGTCTAGAGGATAGTTCGACACTTAGACCGCATATCTCACCCAATTCATTTGCGGTTGCAGTTTCTCCACGATCTGTAAGAATAGGAATAAGTTTTTTGATGAGAGGGCAACGTTTCGTATCAGTTAATTCATTAAAGAGTTGAGAATCAATCTCAATAGAAAGAGCATTTTTTAACAAAGCCACAATTGAACTTGATGCTAATCGCGTTAGATTGTCTTGCTTGCTCTTTCGATATGCATTGAAATAATGTGAATATGCATCGTTTATAGAGCCTTTACGGTAGTAGGCGTTGCCGAGGAAGAACTCTGCGTAGGGAGCTTCATCGTTTTGACCGAATCGATCCAAATAGTGAGTGAATACTGCTATCGCTTCATTGTATTCACCAAGATAATAGCGGGCTTTGGCATGTTGAAAAACGAACAAATCAAGCGATGGAGAGTCAGCATAACGCCCACTCAATTGCTCAAAGATTTTTGCGGAACCGAGCCAGTCACTTTGACGCATGAGTCGTTGCGCCCGAGCATAATCTTGAACTGCTTCTTGTGGTTCTATCGGTGAACGACCATAAAGTGATAACAATGGTGCTATCACTATAAATATGAGAAAAAAACTGCGGAGGGAACGGCGCATCAGAGCGAATACTTCCCGAAATCTTCCGGATTAATTTTCTTTAAACGTTCACGTAATGACTCAGGATCGGTAGGAAGGGGAGATGATTCTCCGATTCTTTCACTTGTCTGAGCATCTATATTAAAAAGTTCTTCATTGACAAAGATGCTAGCTCCTGTTTTCAACGCAACAGCGATTGAATCGGAAGGGCGTGCATCAATCTCATGATTTTTCCCATTGCAGGCCAAATGGACACGGGCATAAAACGTCTGTTCGCGTAATTCTGTTATTTCTACTCTGACAATTGTCGACTCAGTAGCTTTTATCACACTTACCAACAGATCATAGGTCATTGGTCGCTTCGGTTTAACACCCGATAACTGCATTGCAATACCCCATGCTTCGGCGTGACCGATCCAGATAGGGAGCACTTTTTCAAGACCTTCCGGCGATAGTATGACAACCGGCGCATTGGTAGTCATGTCAAGTGCTAACCCATCAACTTTGGCCTCAATGAAATTCATAACTAGGACTTCTTAATTACCAGAACTTTCAATTCTGCGACAACATCCTTAGCTATCTGAACGGGAACTGTATACATCCCGAGAGCTTTGATTGGTGGATCAATGCTGATTGCTCTTTTGTCTACATCGACTCCTTCTGCTTTTAGCAGAGTTGCGATCTCGGCATTGGTTACAGATCCAAAGAGTTTATCTTCTTCACCAACAAGGACCTCAACTGAAACTGAGAGTTTCTCGATACGGTCTTTTACGACCTCAGCCGCACGACGGTTTTTCTTATCACGAAGTTCCTGTTGCTTACGAATAGTATCGATAGCATTTAGATTCGCTTTGGTTGCAGGGACAGCAAGATTGCGTGGAAATAGGTAGTTCCGACCATATCCGCTTTTAACCTCGATTGTGTCTCCAGCCGCTCCGAGCTTTTCGACATCTCTTGAGAGAATTACTTTCATTTTATATCCTTTCAACTAAACTTAGCAAACATTAATATCAATATCAAGCCAGTTCTCGCAGACGTATACGTCGCCAATCGGCGAAACTATCTGCAAATCCTGCCAATACTGCCAGGCACCCGATAGTTAATGCGGCCAGAATACTGACCATTGGTGCCATTATAATCAATACATATAGCATCACACGAGTTAATCTGCTCATTCGTGCTTTGCGAATACCAAATTGCAACAGCGCAAGTCCTCCGATTGCATAGAGGAATGCAACAATAGCTATTCCATTATCAGTAAACTGCTGAATCGCCTCACCTCCCATTAGTCTCCCTATAATCAGGAGAATAAATGGAGCGGTCAACCAGAACGGCATTTTCCAATAATGGAATGGTTCATATTGTGGTACTGAAAGATGATTGCGGTCTATCCAGCGGATAAAAAGCAAATACCCTATCATGAATTGCGCTAAAGCACTCATCAGAGTGATTGCAGGGAGGAGGTGAAACAGAACAGTAAGAATTTTTTTCACACTCTCCATAAACTCCTCAACTCGCACTTGGCTTTCACCCATTGTCATAAGTTGTTTATGAATCTCTTGAAACATTGCGCTGGAATTCGTATCCCACGCAACGCCAAATTGCATCCAAAGAGGATACAACTGGGCACCCGTAAATATAGCAACAGCGATTAGAGAGATTGTAACAACAGTACGTGGACGTTTGCCCATCCGAGTAAGTCGACCGGCAAGCACACTTCCGAAAAAGAGTGCACTCCAGCCTGTCAGAACAGTCCAAACTCCCGACATGCCAACAAGGATAAAACAGAAACCGATAGCACCGACTGCACCACCCCAGAGCCAGAATGTCTGTTGTTCAAAAGCGAGCCGTGCCACACCATAGTAGAGGTACAGCAAGACACCATAGGCGACAGGCGCTATGAACATCAGTATTGTAGGACCAGTAACTGCTACTTGATTGCCATATAGCAGTAGAGCATAGACAAACATTGCGAGCAAAACCGGTAATACAGAACCGATCTGTGTTCTTATATGTCGGTCGGTAGCGACCATCATCTAATCTATTACCGATCTAACGGTAGGACTCGCTCTCAAAAGCCATCATTGCAATCATGCGGGCACGCTTGATGGATGTGGTTAGAGCACGTTGATGCTTAGCACAGTTGCCCGAAGTACGACGGGGGATAATTTTCCCTCGCTCATTCACAAAACGACGGAGTGAGCGTTCATCTTTATAGTCGATATACGATATTTTATTTTCGCAGAAGTAGCAAAATTTTCTTCTTCTCATCTTAACCATGATAAATCCTTTATTTCAATCTAAACAACCGAAGCTGATTAGAGTTCATCTTCCTCAGTAATCTCAGGAGGGTTTGTAGCGATTGGAGCGGTATCGTCAGCTTGTTTGACATCGGACTCAGTTGTTGTCGTTTCAGTCTCAGCAGTAACTGCAGGTGCTTCAGTAGTCGGAGTTGTTTCCGTTTCTACTTTCGGTTCTGTAGCTGTAGCTTCGGGGGCAGGCTTTTCTTCACTGCGTCTGCCTTCAACACCTTTTTCATCACTTGGACGATCATCGCGAGAACGGCCATCACGAGTGTGTTCACCTGGTGCACCATATTCAGGAATTTGTCCGAGTTTGCTTACATCACCTTCAAAACGGATAGTGAGATGTCTCATATAAGTCTCACCGAGCTTAAAATGACGCTCAAGCTTAGGAAGTATCTCTGGCTCAGATTCGTAGACCAAAGTCGTATAATACCCTTGGGTAAGTTTCTGGATCGGATAGGCGAGCCTTCTGGTGCCCATTCGATTTTCATAGACGATTTTGCCGCCGTCGGCAGTGATTAGATTGAATACCGATGTGACATCACGATCAATGCTCGCATCATCGGTTTGGGGATTGACGATAAAGGTCGTCTCGTAAATGCGCATTAAGCATTCTCCCTTCGGTCGTTGGTTAACAAACGACCCGGTTATGCAGATTCAGTTATCGATCTGAGTCTACCGGGCAGGGTCTGCATTGGTTATATTCATCGCCTCTTCGAGGCTATGGTTAATTGCAAATTCTACCGCTTTTACAGCGGATGAAATCAGGTTCTCTTTTTTTTCTGCTTCCTCAGAACTGAAAAGATCCAGTACAAATGTTGCGCTATCAATACTATCTGGTTTCGGGCCAATTCCTAATCGCAACCGTGCGAAGTCTTGCCGAGCGAGACTTTGGCTAATTGAGAGCAATCCATTGTGCCCATCTTCACTCCCTCCAGAGCGTAAACGCAGTCGTCCAAGGGGAAGGTGAAAGTCATCGACAACAATCAATAACTCATCAATCGTACGACCAGTAGTTGTTAGTGCCTCTAAAACAGCTTCACCTGATCGATTCATAAAGGTCATCGGCCAGACAAGTACAAGTGACTTTTCAGGTCGCCTGATTTCTACAATGTCAAAGAGCTGATATGATTTTCGAGGTCCGCCGTTCAACGTAATAGCAAGTTGATCCAGCGTATCGAACCCGACATTATGGCGAGTTCCCATATATTCTGGCCCGGGATTTCCCAGACCAACCACCATCGAAATCATCTGTTAGTCTTCTCAAACACAGCTTGGAATTATACCAATTCTATGGAAAAAGTCAAGAATTTCGCTATTGGGAGGTATGACTATCCTGAAGTTTCCAAGAGAGACGGTAACATGTTGATACACAAGAGGATGGGGTTGCGTTTCCTGTATAGGTAGGCAAAACTGTTTGTAAATTGTTCTGATATCTACAGACCGAGTCGCAGGTGCGTGAGCTGTCTCCTTTGTTTATTACACGTTCTTGTGTCATGTCACAATCTGCCAAGGCAGATCAAGACATGACACAATATGGATGCTGGTATATTTGTTAAGGGCAGATCGGGAGGTTTGTCGCCCACAAAAATAAATTGGAATCTTACGTTGTATATGTACGTCATCACGAGGAGCGATAGCGACGTGGCGATCTTGTTGGTCGTAAAGGAGAGATTGCTTCGTTTCGCTCGCAATGACAGGAGTAGTGTGGTTCACAATGATGAGATGTGGTGTGATCGCGGGTCCGCAAGTGGACGCTGTGCTACTGCTTCTGTAACAAACCAATCGAATGG
>JAJRUL010000194.1 GCA_024277795.1 Candidatus Zixiibacteriota bacterium | reverse complement strand
TTTGATAAGTCGTGTTTGAAAAGCGCAAGGCTGCTACCGCAGCTTGCTCTTTCAAACGCTCATCAAAGTTGCACTTACGAATTGAATCCGCGTTTTAATAGGATCTCTTTATTAACGAGTTAAGATAGTTATTCTAGTCCATAAAGTAACATCATCTAAGCCATTGAAAATGTTTGGTTTTTTGTACAAGAAAGGTGAGATGCTGGCCGCATAGTGTACAAAATAAGGTACTACTCTATTGCTTCAATAATCAGCTGTGCAGACCTGCGCCCTCGAAACCAATTATCTGTTAATTTATAAACAAAGGTTGCTTTATCTCCTTCATAAAATCCAAGTTCCCTCTTACCTTGTCCATGAGCATAGAACCAAATCGCATTAATACAAACACCATCTTTACTAAGGGAAAAACGTAAATGACTTCCATCTCCAACCGGCTGACATGACTCAATTTCAAACTCACCTTTAAATAGGGGAAATGGAAATTCCCGACCCCACGGATCTATAGCCATTAACCGATCCAGCGTTTTTAAATTCAACCAACTTCCTGGCAAATCACCATCCACCCAAATAATAGGTGCTAACGGAAGAGTACCAATTTGATGAACAACCGATTCTTCAAATGCAGCTTCAAATCGATCAATGTTATCGATCTGAATAGATGCACCAGCCGCCCCCATATGACCACCGAATCCGATTAATAGTCCCGGGTTCTTATCTTCAACATATTGAAGGGCATCTCGAATATGTACGCCTGGAATACTTCTGAAAGAGCCGGATGCAAGTATTGGGGGGCCATTCTTTGCAGTCGTATATTTTGCAGAGAAGATTGCCGAAGGCCTCCCAAATGCATGAACCAATCGTCCCGCAGATATTCCGTGAACTCCACTGTGTCCATCTTCAAGATAGACCACAATTGATTGACCAGACTTGTTAAGTGCAATCTCATTGGCCTTTTCTCGTAGTTCCTTTTCTATTGCCTTTCTTTTAGTATTCTCAGCAGTGAGATGTTTCCAATGTTTTTCTGCTTCTTGAATTGATTCAGAGATTAAAAATAAGAAACCTGACTCTGCCCAATCCAAACGCCCCGCAGCTGCTATTGGTGGCGCCAAATAAAATCCAATATCATCAGTAACAACAGTTCCTTGTTTATCCTTGAGAAACACACTCCAACATGGTCGGGATTTCTGATTAATCAGCTTAAGACCTGCTCTTACAAAAGCTCTATTTGCATAGCTTTTATCCGGCCTCATAGATACGCAGTCTGCGACTGTTGCGACTGCGACATAATCTAATAAACCAGCTAAGCTAGGAATATTTTTAGCATAACCTTGTTCTAACAGCGAACTGCGAACCTTTGCCATTGTTACAAATGCAACTGCCGCCCCACAGATGTACGGATCATACGTCGATCCATCCCTCGCAGGGTTCACAGTAGCTACAGCTGATTCTGGAGGACCTTCAACAGGAATTTCATGGTGGTCTGTTACAATAACATCCACACCAGCATGTTTAAGGTATTTGATGCGTTCTTCATCACTACTTCCTTTATCTGCAGTAATTACCAAAGACGCATTCGCCTCTATGATTCTTTTAGCTACTGGTAAAGTGATTCCATAGCCTTCAGTTAATCGATGGCTTGTGACAACCTTTAAGAGCCCTCTAGGGTGATTGAAATAATCAGAGAAGGCCTTCCATAATACTGCTGCGCTAGAAGTGCCATCCATATCATGATCACATGCGAAAACAATCGACTCTTTATTAACAACAGCCTTTACGATGCGGTTTACTGCCACATCAAGAGATGGAATAACCTTGGGGTCTTCAATCTTACTTATTACAGGATTGAATATCGAGTCCATACTGACCTTGTTGTCAATTCTTCTTGCAAAAAGATCAGCTAACCAAGCATCAACACCTTGAGAAATTAAATCATGTTTAACACCTTTATCAACTTCCCTCATATGTATTTCAGGATCAGGGAAGTACTGATGTGATTCACTCATTACTAACTCGCATGATATTCAAATAAATGATTTTTCTTCCCCTATCAAGTTATATTTTCCCTGCAACCTACACAAACTTGGTTGTACAACATAAAATGTACAACTGTCATTTTTTCTCTAATTGTTAGAAATCATCGCGTTGTTTACACTTTTTCTTCACCATAGAAATACTCGAAGAGCTTTTCATATGGAGTCATTCCGTCGATCCCTTTGTAGGGTTTTACAGTATTGTAGAAGTTGATGAATCGCAACAGACTGATCTGCCTTTGTTTACGGTCTGCAAACACCTGCTGTGTGTGCCACATGTCCATCAGTGTTCTGATAACCCGTTCAACTTTGCCGTTGGTCTGAGGTCGTTTAACACGGGTGAACTTCTGACCAAGACCTTCAGATTTGCATAAGGCCACGAAAGCATGGCTCTCGGTTCCTTTGTATTCTTTACCGTTGTCTGAATAGCTATATTCAACCGTGTAAGGACACTCTTCCAATACCTGCTGAAGGAATGCAGTAGCGCTGTATTGCGTTTTATCCGGACAAATTCCTACATACAATTCACGCGAAAAGTCATCTATAGCGATAAATAGATACTCCCTTGGCCTCGTTGAGTCCTCTCCTTTGAGTAAAGGTAGCCGCTTCGTATCAAAGTCAATCAGTTCACTGAATCACCCCGGGTTTGTCGGAGGCTAAAACTCTTGAGAGGATTAGACATCATGGCTCCCTCTTGAAAGGGATGACTCACCACCCTTGAGGTACGTGGATTATCCTTACCGGACTTTGCTGATAAGGCAGAGCCATAATC
>JAJRUL010000193.1 GCA_024277795.1 Candidatus Zixiibacteriota bacterium | reverse complement strand
TCCGCAACAACCTTATCAATTGTTTGTCCATTTCCTAAATCGACATTCTCAAAAAGAACTAGTTGACTAGAATCAGTCAGACCAAGTCCATCTAAATATGCCTGATAGGTGGCCCTATTACCGATGGCACCAGCTTCCTTTGATGGATTTACAGAACTTGAAGCTACATATTGACTCCAAAGTACTGTTCTTGCCATTGCAATTCCTGATTCTGAAGAATAGAATGCCTTAGTAGAATTTTGAACATTGCCTGCTATCGAAACATCATCATCAGAAATTGAGTACATCGAAAGACCGATAAATGTAGTCATCATCAATAATGCCATGACAATGAGCAATATCGACCCTCGATCATTATTGAGTATTTTCAGCATATTCCCTCCTATTGAAATCTATTATTTCGTACTAATATATCGGTCGATAGAGACCTGCGACGATATCCGTCCTGACTTCTATCGGCCAGTTTCACATCAACATCATCTGTATGAGCGGCAAGACTTAGGTTGACAACATAAACAGTATCATTTGGGGTGACTGTAGAAACAGTTGTCGCATTTGACAGAACATACTGTACCTGCAGATCGCTTATGTTGTCGGCAAATATTTGTGGAGTCAAGCCGTTCACTGATCTCATTAACATCGGATGTGTCGGATCTGATGTATCGATGAAATATGAGACCTCATTCATCTTTATCATTTTATCGCCAATTTGTGGAGAAGAGACAAAATTCTGTCCTTGATGATGTATCTCGTTCCATCCTGTGCCAAGATTCACGGTCATATTTGTAATATCAAACCATTCTCCTTGCTTAGTCCCTGAATGCCATAACAATACCCGATCACCTATTGCAAATTGCGACAAGTCCGCATTCTTATCAATATGTATAGGAGAAGCTTGATCAGGCGGAGTAAACTCTCCAACATTGGCAGAACCACCCATAAGAGCATATCTCACAATCAGTGAATCTGTAAGCGCATCGGAAGATTCAAGTGATTGAAGCCCTAACGGCAGATTTGATCCCGCATTTCTCACTTCAAGAGTGATAGCATCTATACTTGCCCGAATATTCTGTTGCATATCTGAAACAGATTGCTGAACAAGCAAGTTGTTGTGCTCATTAATATAGAACTTGAAAGCAGCTATTGTAATAATACCTGATAGAACTAAAGCTATCAACAGTTCGATCAATGTCAGCCCTATTTGATTTCCAACTTTTTTGTTAAACTTCTTCATATCTTATATCTTTGGCTTTAAAGTTGAGAAATATACATTTCTTATATTGTTCTGCTGATCTGTCCAAGTGAGTGCAACTTTGAGTTTGTAAAGGCCAACAGGAACTGTTGCGTCTGTTGAGTTGTCATCAACAGACCTTACAATATTGTAGACTCCACCTACTGAGTCTGAGGTACTAATCAATGGCAACGTACCGTAGTCAGCGATATTAGTAAGCGATTCCAGTTCTTGCTGAGCCAGAGAATTAGCAGTAGTTACATCACTAGCGTAGGTGTTACTAAAAATGGATATACCGATGAGAGGGACTAATCCAAGCAATCCTATCCCAAGGATAATCATGCCAACCATTACTTCAAGTAATGTTATGCCTTTTTGATCTAATCTCTTTTGCAAACTTAACTCCTCTATAAAAAACATAAGTACATCAGAAACACCAATTCAGGATGTTGCAACAATCATACCGAACTGAGGAAAACTAAAAATCGCATTGTAACTCTTTAGAATTGTTGATGTTAACAGCAGTGTATAATAATTGAACAGCAATCGATGTTCTGAAAATGAACGAAAGTATGGGATTGATCACATACCATATCGCCCAAAACCCTTGCCAATCGCCTTCTTCCAAGCCAACGACTAGAACATAATGTTACAAGAAATTCTTGCCGACTTTATAATTGATAGTGAGCTATAATTGGAAATGACCCTAGAGTATAGAATAGATATTGACCATGCAGAAAAATGTTCGAAAAATCGAACTTGGACAGACAAGCGGAGATAAATTCATGCCAGGCAGAAGAACAATATCACGAACAATAGATCCCTGTCTTCAATTTGTTCTTACAATTATCGTTGTAATAATTTTCTCAAGTTGCTCCTCTGAAAATGGTACCACAATAGAGCTTACAGGAACAACAGACTGGCAAAACGACACTCGATGGCAAATTGATACAGTAGAGTACAATGGTGGTTACATAGAAATAATACATGGTTTTGATGGTGCCTTTGGATTGACCGTTCATAACGATGGCTCCATATATGTCTCTGATATATGGCGAGGGCAGGTTGTCCGTTTCACAAGAGATTTAAGACCGAATGGTTGGCTCGGTATGGTGGATGGTACAAGTTCGATAATATCGGGATGGCACTATAACGGAGAGCCACGTCGGTGCTCGGAATATGGTGCTTTCGATATGCCTCACTCAGTTGACTTTGACAAAGATGGCAATATATATGTAGCTGACTATGGAACAGGGCGGATCCAACGTTATACCCCAGACGGTACACTACTCGGCTTGTTTTTTGATAACCCTCCATCTACAAACCTAGCTCTTGACGGAACAGCGAATGCTTACTTTGACAAGGATTATAATCTCTGGGTTTCAGATTTTAATCTTCATCGAATAACAAAATTTGATTCAGATGGCAATCTTATCGGTTGGATGGGAGAGCGTACATCGGGTGAAGCTACCGGAGGATTTACTGTGTTAGGAACATCAGAACACTCAACATCTCTATATGGCTTCAATAAGCCACAAATGGTTCGAGTCGATCGCTTCGGTAATTTCTATGTTGTAGAAATTGGGAATCACCGTATTCAAAAGTTTTCACCAAATGGTACACTCATTGGTTGGCTCGGAGCGAGAAGAGACGGAACAATTACCGATGGTTGGGCGATTGATGGTCTTGCAGGAGAGACAGATATCCTTGGCGGTTTTCGCAACCCTGTTTCTCTCGAGTTCATTCAAGGGGATACGATGATTATCGTAGATAATGGTAACAATCGTATTCAAAAATTTACATATGATGGCAAGTTTGTTAGTTGGATGGGTGGAAAACTTGGTGGTGGTGTCACCAACGGCTGGGAAACAACTGGACTTTCGCAAGGAGGAAATGATCCGGGAATGTTTCTTTCTCCTTATGACGCTATCATATATAATAACAAACTCTATGTTGCTGATGGACATAATGGCCGAATACAAATTTTCGATCTCTTATAATTGTAATCTACAAAAAAAGGGACCTGTCTGGTATTGACAAATCCCTGTAATACTTAGTAGAAGCTCTCTGCTTAATCTATTTACTGCCGAGTTCAGAATTATATTGATGTTCTCCGTAACCTCAATGCATTTGCTATTACTGAAACAGAACTCAGACTCATTGCCGCAGCCGCAAAAATTGGACTCAACAAGACACCAACGAACGGGTAAAGAATACCCGCAGCAATCGGTACACCCGCTGAATTGTAGGCGAACGCCAAGAACAGATTCTGCTTTATGTTGCTGATTGTCGCTCTACTTAATCTTCTCGCACGAACTATTCCTCGTAGGTCTCCCTTTACCAGAGTAACACCAGCACTTTCCATTGCCACATCAGTCCCTGTCCCCATTGCGATACCGACTTCAGCTTGTGCCAATGCAGGAGCATCATTAATACCATCCCCGGCCATTGCAACAATCTTACCTTTCTCCTGAAGGTTCTTGATTGCTTCAGCCTTTTGATGAGGAAGAACCTCAGCTACAACATCATCAATTCCGAGTCGGTCAGCAACTGCCTTAGCAGTTGTCTCACTATCGCCAGTTAGCATCACGATCGAAAGCCCTTCTTCGTGGAGTTGTTTCAGTGCTTCCATTGTAGTCTCTTTAATAGGATCCGCAACTCCCAATATGCCTGCTGATGTACCTGCAACAGAAACAAACATAGCAGTTTGTCCTTCTCGACGCATTTCTTCTGCTTTTGCAACCAATGACGAAATGTCTACTCCCAGTTGCTCCATTAGTGCACGGTTTCCTAAAGCAATTTGACGATCCTCAGAAAAACCAGTCACCCCTTTACCCGTGATTGATTCAAAGTTGTCGATAGTCGCCAATGTCAGTTTACGTTCAAGTGCACCCTCAACAATCGCTGCGGCCAATGGATGCTCACTCCCTCTCTCAAGCCCTGCAACAATTGACAACAAACTATCTTCATCCCACGGATCGACTGAAAAGACAGATGCTAATTTAGGTTTACCTAAGGTCAGAGTTCCTGTCTTGTCGACAACTAATGTATCAACCTTCCTCAGTACTTCAATTGCTTCTGCATTTTTAAATAATACACCGACTGTTGCTCCCTTACCGGTCGCAACCATAATCGACATCGGTGTTGCCAGACCAAGTGCACACGGACAGGCAATAATCAGAACAGCTACAGCATTGATAAGAGCATAGGCAAAAGCAGGATCAGGTCCAAACATTGCCCACACAATAAACGTTATAACAGCAATCCCTATAACTGCGGGGACGAAATAGGATGACACAACATCCGTCATCTTCTGAATAGGAGCTTTGCTTCGCTGAGCATCAGCAACCATCTGTACTATTTGTGAAAGTAAAGTATCAGAACCAACTTTATCAGCCCGTAATACAATCGAACCTGTACCGTTTATTGTAGCACCGATGACCTTATCACCTTCATTTTTTTCAACAGGAATCGGCTCGCCTGTAATCATCGATTCATCTACAGAACTATTCCCTTCAGCGACTGTTCCATCAACAGGGATTTTCTCTCCGGGACGAACACGTAATTGATCTCCTATCTTTACCTTTTCAAGAGGAACATCTTCTTCACTCCCATCAGGGTTGATACGACGAGCTGTCTTAGGTGCCAAACCCAGTAACGCTTTTATGGCAGCACCTGTTTGACTTCGTGCTCTCAACTCAAGAACTTGTCCAAGCAGAACTAATGTAACAATAACAGCCGCCGCTTCAAAATAAACCGCAACCGTACCAGTTTCATCGCGAAATGCTGTTGGGAACAAATCAGGCAATAAGGCGGCGACTAGGCTGTAAAGGTATGCAACC
>JAJRUL010000192.1 GCA_024277795.1 Candidatus Zixiibacteriota bacterium | reverse complement strand
CCCAATCATTATCAACTTCAAAAGCTAAAATATCATAAACTCCCGGTAAAAGTGAATCTATGAGAGTCGTCTGATTTATCTCGGACACGTAAGAATCTGGCCCCTCTACGCGAATATCTGCAGGAATGACCCCTGGTTCACCGAAGTTGAGTCCATTGACTACAAGATAGATACTACCGTACTTTTTTACATATGAAACATTAACAGTTAGGGTATTGTCACAGAGCACTTCAACAGTGCGACTAGCAGGGTCAGACACATATACTGTACCATCAGATGTGGTTACCTCGTTAGCTTGAATTTCATATTGTCCCGACTCTATTTCCTTTAAGGTATCAGTCGAGGAGATGTGATTAAAAGTGACGCCATCAGGATAGATAATGATAATATCTGCGTCTTCACCTTGAGGTAAGCCACTGACATTGATTGCTAAGTTTCCGTTTGTTCCTACAGTTACTATTTTTGTTTCACTGTATATGACATCTTCTCCGAAAGCACCACCGCTGTATTGGCAACCGACACAGAACAACCAGTCCCTGACAACCTTCGAACGTTCACCTGCGGCACGAGTACGAGCTTGTATTCGACCTTCACCGCAGTTTACACTCCACCATTCATACACAGAAGAGTCTGGTTCGAGAATATCAGGCGTCAAGCTATACAGCTCTACCAAGTCATTGCTAGTAATTTCAACAGGACCCCATGTGAGGTTTGGAAAGCCATACCATGTACCATCAACTAATTCAGGATTGATAAATACATCTGGAGCGATAGAGGATAACCATGAATAGACAGATCGAAGTTTATCCACAACGAATTGTACAATCTTGAGAACAATCATTTTGAATTGAGGGTTATCTGTTGTCGAATGGAAACCAACTACAGCCATGACAAGATCAATCATTTCGTTGATCGTCATTTGTTCTGGAGAATTTGCCGCAGTAATAAATATCTGACTGTTAGTAAATTCGTCTACATCTATAGCATCAGGGTTTACTGTCAGGTCGAAATTTATTATGTGGGAAGGCAAAACACTTAAAACAATATTGTTAGTGATAACATCTGAAATAGTGAGAATAGCTCCAATTAACTGACCAACAACGATAGGTGGTGCAGCAGATGCTCCAGGGATGATCGAGATGGCATCAATAATCCAACCAATACTTAATTCCCATTCAGTACGAGTCTCGGCAAGAAACTCATTGGCCCAATTATCAAGAAGAACATATAACTGCATTTTGCAAGCTAGATCCATATCCGCTCCGGATTCTGTACATAACAGACTTGCTGTTTGCAGTCTGTTTATTTTATCCTGAAGTCTTCTCACGGACGATGAAAATGCACTTAGATATTCATTCCAATAATCTAGAATACCAGTATTTGCTAGAATGGCATCTGTGAGTTCTATATCAACAGGCATTCCATTTAACAACGATGATGTGCCATTCATAATCGCTACTAAAGATGTATCTTGACCATTTAATAGGGACTTGACAACAGAGAGTAAACTATCGCGATATTCTTGCTCCCATGTAGTGCGGGACGGTACTTCAGACAATAAAATCTCAAAATATGAAATAACAGAATCAAGACTTTGCTTAATTGATTGTGTTGTTCCCTAAGCGTGTTTCAATGAATCGATCTGAATCGTTGTATCTGTGTAGGCAATCAATTCACCATTGAGCATTATTTCCAATGAGACAGATTCAGTAGGAGGGCTTGACCAACCAATAGTAGAATCCCAAAAGAGTGGTAGGGCAACTTGAATGATAGCTCCGTCTACTAATCTCAATGGGGCTTCTTCATCACCAATATACGCTACATAATTTCCCACTTGAGAAGAATCGAATTGAAAGTTGTTCAATGTAAGAATAGATCCAGGGGAGCCGGAGTCGGGAGAGACAGAAATCAGATCTGCAGTATTAGTCCCTGGTGATGGGCTGGTTGGTGAGTCTTCTTTTTTGGAACATGAAAAAATGAAGATTGAAAACGAAACAATCAGTACTAATGATAACAGTCGGCCTCGAATCATTATTTATGTACCTTTTATTTTGTTTCTGTTTATAAGTTGATCCATCTAATTTACTCACGAAATATAACATAAACCCTTGATTATTCCAAATGTATTTATTAAATGGCGGGTCGGGTATCTACTTACTGTTCATTATTTGAACATGAATTAGAGCAGATACAAAGGTCTGTAAAGCATCTTTTTAGTTGCTGTTCATTAGTCTATGTTAGAGGAAATCAATGGTTTATGTATTTGGGTAGTTTCGTGTAACCGTTGTTTTAATCCCACCACGTGCATTAAAAACACCTACTAGTTTGAGCTTTCGTGGCTTGATTGAGGCCACGATATCATCAACCATTTTGTTCACTACGTTTTCATGAAAAATGCCCTGATTGCGAAAGGCGAGAGTGTATTCTTTGAAGCTCTTTAGCTCAATACACTTCTGGTCGGGATAGTAGGTCAAAGTAAGGGTGGCAAAATCAGGTAGTCCCGTTTTGGGGCAGACACAAGTGAACTCTGGGATTGACATCGTGATTTCATATTCACGGTCCCTATAGAGATTATCGAATGTATCGATCGTTGGTGTTACCCACGTCCGAATACCATCCTGCCTACCTTCATATCCTGAATTCTTCATAGTGTTAAGTATATATCACAATAGTATGAAATGCAATATTAGTTGCGGAGGTACAGCCTGTTATTTCTCAAGCTGATAATCCCCTCGCTTATGAGCGAATCAACGGCTGTCGATACATCTTTAACTGATCGCTTGAGAGTCTGTGATATTATGTTAATTCCCACTGATTTCTTCGTTGTGAGCTGTCTGATTATTTCCCCACGAATCTGTCGGTTTGAACCTATGAAACGACTCTGTTTCTGTTGTGGAGATATATTCAGAGATCTTTTGTTTAGCATCAGTGCACCGTAGTCCATTAATGCATAGTGCCAGTTACGAGCATCTCTGTTTGGCATGACAATCTGCGCTACATCCAATAGATCACTCTTGGACGTGGTTGGATCTAAGTTGAATTCGTGTATGAGTACTTTTCGGATATTTGTTTCAATACAGGGGATCTGTTTGTTGAAGGCAAAGACTAAAATAGCACGTGCAGTATATTGACCAATACCGGGAAGAGTCAGGAGATCTTTCTCTGTCAAAGGTAGTTTTGAGTTAAAATCGTTCACGACCCGTTTGGCTATCTCTTGAAGGTACATAGCTCTTCGGTTATAACCAAGACCGCTCCATTGAGTTAAAAGCTCCTTACGTGATGCTAAGGCGAGTTCAGTCCATCCAGACCATCGCTTTATCCATTCCTGATAGTAAGGGAGAACCCTGTCAACTTGTGTCTGTTGAAGCATAATCTCCGAGATAGTGATTCGATATGGATCAGTAGTGTTGCGAAACGGTAGATCTCTGCGATGTTTCTTATAGAAGGTGCGAATCTTTCTTCGAAATGCGATGATATCTGAGTGCGTTATAGGAATACTACTCATCATTGTTTGGTACAGGTCTGTTGTGTCGATATTCTTCAGCGGCGATGAGTCCGAAAAGGAAAGACAAAACATATCCAGGTTGTCCCCACGTCCAGTTCTGTTCGTAAAATAGTGTAATGAAGCAGACAAAAGCCGAGATCCATAATGCTGTTCCGACAGCGGGATCATTACAAAGATTACGACTTCTAAGAGCAGAATAATAAGTACGCCCAAAGAGAAAAAGGAGTGCAACTGTTCCTGTGATACCTGTCTCTGCAAGATAGTGTAGAAGTACATTGTGAGCAGACATTCCCTTTACCCATATCCAGAGAGGGACAGTTCGAAGCTCAGGAAGGATCTGCGAAAGGATTTTCATATTCCCTATTCCAATTCCTACGATAGGGGATGTTTGAAATGCTTTCAGTGCGGCACTCCAGAGTACGAGTCGTGTTGCAATTGTTCCCTGGGGATGCTGAATTGAATCGATCAACCTGTTTATTCGAACGAGGACAGCACCAAATTGTGTGTCTGCAAATGCAATGACAACAATAATAAGTAGTATTAGCGGTATGAGGATGTACTTGGTCATCCTAATTGTTTGTTTGTTTTTTTCCCGCTTCGCTTTTCTAAATGTCCCCCATAAGAGAACTGGTACAGTTATGATCAATGCAACAATCGGAGCACGTGATTGTGTTGCCAAAAGTCCTAAGCCCATAAGAAGACAAGAAAAAGTGTATCCAACTCTTGCGAAAAAAGTCCGTGACCAAATTAAGAATGCGAGCGACATTGGAAATGCAGTAACAATGAAGTAGCGTATAGCAGGTCCTGAAACTCCGAAACTGCGTACAGCACCACCTGATTGCAGTGATTCAAGAAAGACAATAGTAGCAAATAATGTCGTTTGCCAAATATATACAGTGATTAAACGACGTACAGTTAGTTCAATTCCAAACTTCATAGTAATTCGAAAAGCAAAGTACACTAAACAGATACGCAGTACTGCAACAATTGATTTTGAGATGTCAAAAGCAAAAATAGCTGAGACAATAGTTGTTACAATCAGCAAGATGAAAGCAATATCAAGTTTTGTATGGCGGAAATTTGAATTCCTGTGAAAAAGAAAATCAAGCACAATAGATAGCAGGAGAACTGCAAACGTGAGGTCATAGGGATGTATTGCCATCCAATTGAGGTAATACGGTGCAAATATGGCTGTTGACCCAAGAAACAGAAAGTAGGCGAACCGAGGGAAACAACTGATGATGAGCAGACTCAGTAGCCCAAAATATCCTGCGACTGCCGTGGTCTTCCATTCGAAAAGAAACAAGAATGCTGGTAGGGCCAGCATAATAGTGATAGTTCCCATGATCTGTAAAACCTTATGCTGTGGGAAATCACTTGGTTCGGTAATATAATGAGTCTTCAAGTCGGACATACCTCAATAATACAATATTATTTGTCCGACGCAACTCTGCTGTTTGGCTGGATCTATCCTTAGGGTTCAATCCTGACGGCAATCAAAGCTTCTAAATTCTGAATTAACGTTTTGCTGTTGTTTTTCTGACAGGTTCGTTCAGGTTCCAGTCATACTTTAGATATTTCGTGCGGAGTTTCTTATTCTGTAATGCCATCTGAATAGATTGTGGCCAGTATTGAGATAGAAAAGCTAAAACCCCTGCTTTCTTTTTGCCAAGAGAGGAGAAGCTTGATTCTTGACGGTATGACTCAAAGTCCGAACCGTACCATTTGAATATTCGGGAGAGATAGATTATACCTGATGCTGTATCAACACGATTCCGTGTTGTATCATTAGCAAATGCAGATGATCTCAATTCCAATTGAGATTCAAGAGAATTCGGTGTAAAAGGATGATCCCAAAGTTCAGGGCATGATATGGAGGCACACACAACAGCAACATGTATACGAGGTTCATGAAAGGTTTTGCGAAGCAGATCATGTTCAACATTATCGAGAGTCAATTCCTCTCCGGCAATCTTGAACTTTCTCTTATTCCATACACCTTTGATTTTCTTGATACTACTGACCGGGTAAGCATCAATAATGGATTGGATCGTATAAAGATTATACGCATTGATTAGGTATGCTACCTTCTGGTCTCGAGTAAAACTATCGAATTGATCTTTTGTGAGTGCAGAAAGATCTGCAATTGCATTCTCAAGTAATATCTTATCTACCTGCATAGCTGAATAGTCAACCAGACCGTTTTCCATGAATGTTGATAGGAGTGATTGATACGATGTATATGTGTGGTCAAAAGATTTGCCTATAACTTTTCCAGTGGTCAGCAGGATAGTCAGCATGAATAGTAATACTACGCTTTTAAGCTGTTTATTTAAGTAAGTCATGTTTTCCCTTGTAGTAGCTGTTATAGAGTATCTTGTTGTCAATACCGAGCTGATAAGCGATTTTGGTCATGCAATCACGCATCATCTTTTTTAGTATACCCTGTGCTTGCCATTGTCTTGCGGATGTTTCTATCTTGTCAGGAAGAATCCTAATCTGCCCTTTTTTTCGTAAACGCCGACTGAATTCAAAATCTTCCATCAGATATCCCTCACGAAATCCGTTCATTTCTTCAAATATCTCACGTTTGATAAAGATCCCCATATCACCATAGACTCGTTTTAACAGTCTGTTTTTACGATTTGATTGCTTGGCAATAAACTTGTAGAACCAGCGTTCATCCGAAAATGTGTACTCAAAAGCTCCGCCAACGACTTCGGGTGATTCCAACGATTCGATTATTGTACGCACAGCATTACTTGGTGGCAGGCAGTCAGCATGGACAAACCATAGTATGTGCCCGCTACTGTATCTTGCCCCCTCATTAAGCTGTAAGCCTCGTCCTCGATTTGACTCAATACATGTTGTGAACTGTTGTGCAATTTTTCTAGTGTGATCAGTTGAGCCACCGTCAACTACGATGATTTCAGCAGTTGAATCTAGTTTTTGGAGGTACGTAAGAAGCTGTGCGATACCAGACTCTTCATTGAGCGTCGGGATTATTATTGAAATCGATGGTTTCAAGTTATCTGCAATCTGAAATACTGTCTGTCATATTTTACGTTCAAGTACAACGATCAATATGGCCGAGTGGTTCCATAAAATCCGTTTTTTACTGTAAATCGGGTATTTCCAATACGCAGTAGTTGACAAAAGGATGTAAAAAGGTATAATCTGGACTAACTCAACCGATGTTTATTGGCCTGATGAGAAAGAACCGGGTGTTTTGAGGAACAAGTTCCAATGGAAACTGTTGGTTGTTGTCAGTAATTGAAAGAACGTTCAACAATAAGGTTATACCATTTGAAATTGCGATCATATTTGTCCAGTTATCTCGAATTGACGAAACCATCTATAATGTTTCTCGTCATTTTTACTGGAGCGACTGCTTTGGTGCTAGAGGGAAGTTTTCTCACGGAACCTGGAAAATTCCTTCTCGTCCTGCTAGGTTTGTATTTGTCTGGGGGGTCAGCAAATGCTTTGAATCAATATTTTGAAAGAAATATCGATTCACTGATGAAAAGGACTTCATCTCGTCGCCCACTTCCTCAGAACAAACTCAGCCCGACTCATGCCCTTATTTTTTCTACTGTTATAGGGCTTTCTGGTGTTGCACTTTTTGCGTATTTCTTTAATGTTTTAACTGCAGGTTTGGCCTTAGGCAATATCCTTTTCTATGCATTCTTCTATACTTTATATCTCAAACCAAATACTCCTCAGAATATTGTAATTGGGGGGATTGCAGGAGCAATGGCTCCAGTTGGGGCTTGGACAGCAGTAACAGGAGAGATGGCCCTAACTCCCTGGATTCTTTTTGCAATTATTTTTTTCTGGACACCACCACATTTTTGGGCACTCGCTCTGTATTGTAAAGAGGATTATCGTGAGGTTCGTTTGCCGATGATGCCACTAATCAAAGGGGATAAATCAACTGTCAAACAGATATTCTACTACTCTGTTGTAGTTGTTATTGTCAGTCTTGCTCTGACTTTAACTGCTGCAGGCTGGTTTTATTCGCTAATAGCTGTGGTGCTTGGTGGTTTGTTTATCTCGAAGGCTTACGCTCTCAGAGCTTCATTGGATGAAAAAGCCTTTAGAGGACTATTTGGGTATTCTATTCTCTACTTATTCGGTTTGTTTACAGCAATAATGCTCGATGGCTTTGTTGCGGGATTGATTTGACCACTATTTTGTCCTGCTTCTCTAAAAACTATCACAGTTGTTTTTGGTTTATTGGAGAGATATATATTTTCCTGACTGAAACTATAATTTTCTTGGATAATATTTGTTGATCACATTATAGCATATATGTTTCTATTGGTCAGAAAATAATCGGAGAAGCTATTTTGAAAATTCATGGACTAAGTGGTGCCCTACTCTCCAGTTTGATGTTGACAACCGACTTGGTATCGATTATCCTCCTCGACTGTAGGCTTAACTCGGAGTGATTATTGGTTGAGTCGATAGCTTTTTTTGTTTGAAACTATGAACTAAAGATAGGTTATGACCGGGCATTGTTGTTTGACAATTTGCGGGTTGTATTAGGATAGAGCAATAAATTGGCACAGATATTTCCAAGGTGGACAAACCGCTTACCAGTAGTTATTGCCATACTAATTGTACTTGGTGGTATGAATGTAGTTGGGGGGCTTTGGTATTACGGCTCTCCGAAATATACTGATGTTGGCTATCGTCCGACTCAACCTGTTGTATATAGCCACAAATTGCACGCAGGGGATCTAGGTATTGACTGTCGGTATTGCCATGTCTCAGTTGAGACCTCAGCTGTTTCCAATATCCCGCCTGTCAAGACTTGTATGAATTGTCATACAATGATAGGAATAGAGAATCCAAAATTAGCACCAGTATATGATAGTTGGGCGACAGGCAAGCCTATTGAGTGGGTACGAATCCACAAATTGCCTGATTATGCGTATTTTGATCATTCCCTCCATCTCAATGCAGGTGTTGGTTGTGTGAGTTGTCATGGGCGAATAGATCAAATGGATGTAGTGCAGCAGGAAAAGCCCCTCAGTATGAGTTGGTGTCTTGACTGCCACCGTAATCCTGACCCGAATTTACGACCAAAAGATAAAATAACTGATATGGAGTGGGTCCCCGGTCCTGATCATGATGCTTTTGTCGCTTCTGTTCGTAAGGAGCGTACAATTCAACCACCGGAAGACTGCACAGGATGTCATCGATGAAAGATAAGCCACGCATCAACGGGAAAGAATACTGGCGTTCTTTAGATCAGCTGGGAAATACTCCTGAGTTTAGGGAATGGGTTGAGCGTGAATTCCCGCAGGGTGCATCGGAGATGGATAACTCATGGTCTCGTAGGAGCTTCCTCACGATCATGGGGGCCTCAATGGCTCTTGCTGGATTGGCGGGATGCAGGCGACCTGTTGAAAAAATTGTTCCGTATGTGAAGGCTCCTGAGGAGATAATTCCTGGCATTGCTCAGAAGTATGCTACTACAATGCCCTCGGGCAATTATGCTTATGGGTTAGTAGTTGAGAGTCATGAAGGAAGGCCGACAAAACTAGAGGGAAATGCACTACACCCTTCGAGTCTTGGCAAGTCTACAGCTGAGATTCAGTCTACTATTTTAGATTTATATGATCCTGATCGTTCTCAGTCTTTATTGGAGATTGGTGTTACCAGGAAGTGGGACGATTTTGTCGCATTCTGGTTAACTCTTGGAGCGGAATATAGTGCAAAGAAAGGTGCGGGGCTGGCAGTATTATCTGAACCGTTTTCGTCTCCAACTATGATGCGTTTGAAAACTGCATTTACAAAGAGGTATCCAAAAGCAAAATGGGTTTCATGGGCACCGTCAGCAGATGAAAATATCTACACAGGAATTGCACTTGCATCAGGTAAAAGACTTAGGCCAATATATGCCTATGCCAAGGCCAAAGTCCTGCTTTCGATAGATTCTGACTTCCTTCTTACTGAAAATGATAGCATCGTAGCAAATCTCGGTTTTGCAAAGGGACGTTCGCTTGACTCTGAAAAAGATGAAATGAATCGTTTGTACACTGTGGAAAGTCTTTATTCGCCAACTGGTGCGATGGCTGATCATAGATTGCGTTTGAAGCCGACCGATATTGCGAATTTTGCATTTGCGTTGGCCGATGAGCTTTCAGCTCAAGGGTTAAAGCACAGCTTACGTGCAGGTTTAGGTGGATCATTATCTGCATCTGCTTCTAAGTGGCTGAAGCCTTTAGCAAAAGACTTGCTTGCAAATAAAGGGCGTTCGCTTGTTTTGGCGGGAGCTAATCAACCCCCAGAAATTCATGCTTTGGTGATGGTTCTCAATGATGCACTAGGTAACAACGGAAAAACTGTTGAATATGTCGAGCCACTTGATTCAGAGTTCTCTGATATGTCGAGCTTCAAAACCCTTACTAAAGATATGAGGTCGGGCAAGGTTGGAGCTTTAGTGATGTTGGGTGGCAATCCGGTTTACAATGCACCTGTTGATCTTGAGTTCAGTAAAGCACTTAAAAAAGTGAAGCGATCAATACATCTGAGTGAGCGTGTTGATGAGACTTCAAATGAAGTGTTGTGGCACATCCCAAAGGCGCATTATTTAGAGAGCTGGGGCGACACTCGATCAGCTGATGGTACAGTTGGTATGATTCAGCCTCTGATTGAGCCACTATTTAACGGTAAGTCAGCTGTTGAGCTTTTGTCGTTGATTGTAACGGGTCAGTCTGTAGCTGGGCATGATCTTGTTCGTGAGACGTGGAAGCCAAAAGTTAAGTCTAATTTTGAAAAGACCTGGCGTAGGTATTTACATGATGGAGTTATTAAAGGCACCGCATACAAGGCAGTAAGAGTTAGTGCTAATGGAAACAAAATTTCTCGGCAGTCAAAA
Organism: Candidatus Zixiibacteriota bacterium; assembly: GCA_024277795.1. Lineage (GTDB taxonomy): Bacteria > Zixibacteria > MSB-5A5 > GN15 > FEB-12 > JAJRUL01. Next base: position 30,156 of record JAJRUL010000192.1, on the reverse strand, counting down.
GTCACTGATGGTTACGATATAGTTTTTCATACTTGTCGAACGCTTGGTACTCAAGGTTCTGCAAACAATGGGTGGTTGCAGGAGCTACCAGATCCAATTACAAAGATTTCATGGGATAATGTTGCCACGATTAGTCCTGCAACAGCAAAAGATCTCGGTGTTGCAAACGAAGATATGGTTCGCATAACACTTAATGGTCATGAATTATCGATTCCCGCCTGGATTGTTCCGGGGCATGCGGATCATTGTGTCGGGCTTGCCTTGGGTTACGGTCATACTCGCTCAGGACGTGTTGGTAATAACGTCGGGGTCAATTGTAGTAGGCTACGCAATAGTTCAAGTCTTGCGATTGCAACTGGTGCAAAGGTTGAGCGTACTACGGGAACTTTTGAGCTTGCAAATCTGCAAGATCATGGAAGTATGGAAGGTCGTCCTATCGTTCGTGAAGCGACGATTGAGGAATATCGGAAAGATCCTGAAGTAATAAAAGAGATGGTAGAGCACCCTCCATTATTATCATTATGGGATGATTATGAATATACTGAAGGATATCAGTGGGGAATGGCTATAGATCTGACAACCTGTTCTGGTTGTAATGCCTGTACAATAGCGTGTCAGAGTGAAAACAATATCCCGATTGTCGGTAAGGTGGAGGCACGAAAAGGACGTGAGATGCACTGGATCAGAATTGATCGGTACTTCTCAGGTTCAGTTGAAGAGCCGGAGATGGTTCATCAGCCTGTTGCTTGCGCACATTGTGAACTCGCTCCATGCGAGCAGGTTTGTCCTGTTGCCGCAACGACTCATGATAAAGAAGGCCTTAATACGATGGTGTACAACCGCTGTATTGGTACTCGTTATTGTGCAAACAACTGCCCGTACAAAGTTCGTCGGTTTAACTTCTTTAACTTCACGAAAGATTATCCCGAAGTTGTCAAAATGGCACAGAATCCTGATGTCACTGTCCGCTCTCGTGGTGTTATGGAGAAGTGTTCCTATTGTGTGCAGAGGATCAATGCAGGTAAGAAGACGGCGAAACTTGAAAAGCGTGAAGTTCGAGATGGTGATATCGTTGTCGCTTGTCAACAAGCTTGTCCTGCTGATGCGATAACTTTTGGCAATCTTATGGATAAGAATAGTAAGGTCAGTAAGATGAAGAAACGGAACCGTGACTATCATCTATTACAAGAATTGAATATTAAGCCTCGTACATCATATTTAGCTAAGATACGCAACCCGAATCCGGAGATGCCAAGTTGAGTTCCGCGACCGAACATCATGATCCCAACTGTCTGGTAACAGGTAACCCCACTTTTGAGTCAATAACAGAGTCGGTTAGCTGTATTCCTGAGAGTCGTACGCCTTTGGCGTGGAAGATTATGTTTAGTATATCTGCCTCTCTTGCACTCGGTTTGTTTTGTTTGATTGGTTATCTCTTCTGGGAGGGTGTTGGTGTATGGGGGTTGAATAATCCGGTCGGATGGGGTTGGGCGATTGTCAACTTTGTGTTCTGGGTCGGTATTGGTCATGCGGGTACATTGATTTCAGCAATCCTCTTTTTACTCAGGCAGAGATGGCGTACTGCGATCAATCGCTTTGCTGAAGGTATGACAATCTTTGCGGTTATATGTGCTTTGATATTTCCAACTATTCATGTTGGTCGAGCATGGGTGATTCATTGGACTCTGCCAATTCCAAATCAGATGGGTGTATGGCCAAATTTCCGTTCTCCGCTTTTGTGGGATTCTTTTGCCGTCGGAACTTATTTTATCTGTTCATTCCTCTTTTGGTATGTTGGTTTGATTCCCGATTTGGCAACTTTGCGTGATCGTGCGAAGACACGCATTCGTAAAATTATTTATGGATTATTCTCTCTCGGTTGGCGAGGTGGTAATCGTCAATGGCGTCACTATGAGCTGACATACCTCATTCTCGCCGGGATCTCTACACCACTTGTGCTTTCGGTTCATAGTATTGTGTCGACTGACTTTGCAACTGCACAGGTACCTGGATGGCACACAACAATCTTCCCTCCATACTTTGTGGCTGGTGCTATCTTCTCAGGTTTTGCAATGGTTATGACTCTTTCTCTTATTGCGCGGAAAGTCTTTAACCTGACACATATCATCACTAAGAAAGTTCTTGAGAGAATGAATATGATTATGCTTTTGACCGGAATGATGGTCGGCTACGCATATTCAATGGAGTTCTTTATCGCATGGTATTCGGGGAATATCTACGAGCAGTTCGCTTTTGTGAATCGTGCTTTTGGTCCTTATGCTTGGGCGTATTGGATAATGATTTCGTGCAATGTTCTGGTTCCGCAGATATTCTGGTTCAAAAAACTGCGCAACCATCTTGTTGTTATGTTCATTGCTTCGATTTTTATAAATATTGGTATGTGGTTTGAAAGATTTGTTATTGTTGTTACGTTGGCACGGGATTTCCTCCCTGCCGCGTGGGATTACTATAGTCCTACATGGCATGATATTGGTCTGCTGATCGGTTCATTTGGATTGTTTTTTACGTTATTCCTACTCTTCATGCGATTCCTGCCTATTGTAGCAATGTCTGAAGTGAAAGGGATACTACCACAAGCCGATCCTCATAAGTCAGGAGAACATCATGGCTAAGATAGGTAGCAGAGCATATGGAGTCTTGGCGGAATTTTCTGGTACAGGTCCGTTGTTGTCTGCGGCTAAGAAAATTCATGAAGCGGGATATAAAAAGTATGACTGCCATTCACCGTTTCCGATTCATGGGATGGATCAGGCGATGGGAATGAAACGCTCCCCGATCGGTTATATGGTCGGTTTTACTGGTGCTTGTGGACTGTTAGGGATGCTTTATCTTACCTACTGGGTTAGTGTGGTTGAGTATCCTTTGGTTATCTCTGGTAAGCCACTTTTCAGTTGGCAAGCTTATGTGCCCCCTGTTTTTGCTATAACAATTTTAGTTTCGGCTTTCATGGCAACTTTCGGCATGTTAGTATTGAACAAGCTCCCCAGGTTCAACCATCCGCTTTTTAATTCAGAGAGCTTTAAGCGTTTTTCTGACGGTGGTTTCTTTATTAGTTTGGAAGCTGGTGATCCAAAATATGATGAGGTAAAAGTTACAGAGTTTCTTAAGTCAATTGGTGCAACTAAAGTGGAGGTTGTCACGGACGAATGAGACATCTATCCTCAAGACATATCCTCAGCGGTATTATTGTATCCGCGGTTGCATTCGTATTGTTCTCAACAGTTGGCTGTTATCAAGGGAGACCATCGGGAAAACCACCGATACATCTCAATCCGAATATGGATTCACAGCCGAAGTATCAAGCACAGGAATCAAGCAAGTTTTTTGCCGATGGTTCGGCCATGCGTCAGCCAGTTGCGGGAACAGTTGCACGTGGAAATCTGCGTGAAGATGATAAGTACTATTTGGGATTGAATTCAAAAGGTAAACCATTGAAGAAGTCACCTGTTGCCACAACTCCGGCTTTACTTGCTCGCGGGCAGGAGCGTTACAATATATACTGCTCTCCTTGTCATGGTCGAGTAGGTGACGGGAAAGGTATTGTTGTCAAACGTGGTTTGATGCCACCTCCAACTTTCCATGAAAAGAGACTTCGTGAAATTGAAGATGGTTATATTTTTACTGTGATTAGTAATGGTATCCGCAATATGCCATCATATAAGGAACAGATACCGGTATCGGATCGTTGGGCAATTGTTGCATATTTTAGAGCACTTCAAAGGAGTCAAAATGCGACTATTGATGATATCCCACAGCAGATGCGTAATGATATCAGGTAGGGAAAGGGATAATGCAGATTGATCTGAAAACATACCGACTGACTGACCCGGGCAAGCTAGGTATGATCGCACTTGTAGTTGGCATTCTTGGTCTGCTTGTTTCAATTCTCGGGTTTACCAGTGACCGTACTCAGTTTTTTTACTCGTATCTGGTTGCATTCGTTTTTTGGACATCAATCGGTTTGGGTGGTCTGTTTTTTACAATGTTGCACCATCTTGCTGATGCAAAATGGAGTATGGTGTTACGACGGATCTCTGAGTCGGTAATGAGTACATTGCCTTTAATGGGACTTTTTGCAATTCCTCTATTGTTTGGAATCCACGATCTCTATCATTCGAGTCATGCTGATGTTATGGCTACTGATGAATTGCTTAAAGCAAAAGAGCCGTTCTTAAATCAGGCATTTTTTATTATCAGGACAGTAGGATATTTTGTTATTTGGTCACTCCTTACATTCTTTCTGTTTAGAAATTCTGTTAAACAGGATAGTGTTCACAGTGATAAGTTGACAGCCCAATGGCGTCGTGTTAGTGCACCGGGTATGATTCTTTTTGCAGTCACCTCAACTTTTGCCGCCTTTGACTGGCTTATGTCTCTTGATCCGCATTGGTACTCAACAATCTACGGTGTATATATGTTTACCGGAGGGTTCCTTGCGGCCATATCGTTCATTATCTTATCCGCTTCGTACCAACGGAGACAAGGTATACTCAAGGAAGAAATCACAATAGAACACTATCATGATTTAGGTAAGTTATTATTTGGCTTCTTAGTATTCTGGGCGTATATGGCATTCTCTCAGTATTTTCTCATTTGGTATGCAAATATACCCGAAGAAACAGTATGGTTCTTAGATCGTTGGGAAAATGCGTGGAAATCACTTAGTTTGTTGATGATTTTTGGTCATTTTGCCTTCCCATTTCTTGCTTTGTTAACTCGTGGGGCAAAGCGCTCAGTTGTTTGGTTGAGTGTTATGTCCTGTTGGATTTTGTTTATGAGGTGGGTTGATATATACTGGTTGGCAATGCCAACATTACATGAGCATGGACCGCAATTCTCATGGATTGACTTAAGTACAATGTGCGGGATTGGTGGCATCTTTATCTGGTATTGCTGGAGGAAGTATACGTCGCATCCGGTTCTACCGGTTAATGATCCCGGTTTGAAAGAGTCACTTGAATTTGTGAATAATTAGGACGTAACGACGAATGAGTAATACTTCTCACAACAAAACGACTGGCGGATTCGATAAGGGTGATGTAAATGTCACTATTACCGTCATTGTTACGGTAGTCACAATAGCACTGATCGTGTTTAGCGTCGTTTTGCTAAATGAGTACTTTATTTCTGTGAGAGAAGAAGTAGTGCAGACTCAAGTCTTAAATATAAAATCTAAATTGTTGACCGAATTACATGCGATTGAGAATGAACGTTTGAATTCTTATGGTATCGCCGATTCTGTTAACAATATTTATCATATTCCTATAGACCGGGCGATGGATTTACAGGCTGTAGAAGCAGTAAATGAAAGTGCAGGCAATTCTCGCTAGAGAACCTGTCCGTGTCATTCTTATCGTGAAATTGTTTGTTGTTATCTTATGCTGTCTTTTTTTGGCAGTTTATACTTCTGGTCAGGTTGTTTTGAAAAATGATCGCGACCTCGATAGAATAGATGTGGTTGAACATCTTGGTGAGAAGATCCCCACTGAATTGTCATTTACCGATGACAAGGGAGAGCAGGTCACTCTGGCAAAATACTTTAAGCCAGGTCGTCCTGTTGTGATGGTGCTGGGGTACTATGAGTGTCCTATGCTTTGTAATCTGGTCATGAATGGTCTGACCGAGGGAGTCAAGAATCTGCCATATCTTGCTTCTGAGAAATATCAGGTAGTTATGGTTGGTATTGACTCGGGGGAGACCTATGACTTGGCAGCGGCCAAGAAGGCGAATTATCTCAAGACAATGGGAGAGAAGGCAATACCCGAAGGTTGGGCTTTTCTGGTTGGTGATGAATTACAGTCAAAAACATTAGCTGATGCTTTAGGTTTTACATATTTCTATGATGAAAAACAGGACCAGTATGCTCATCCTGCAGTCGTTTTCTTGCTCACTGATGAAGCTATCATCTCTCGTTACCTGTATGGAATTGAGTTTACCACTAAAGATCTAAAACTTGGACTGCTTGAAGCATCCGAAGGGAAAATTGGCACTACAGTCGATAGAATCCTGCTGTATTGTTTTCACTATGACCCGAAAGCAGGCGGATATGTGCTATTTGCTCAGAACCTTATGCGCATTGCTGGTGTTGTAACTGCAGTTGGGATGGCAATTGCTCTCGGTTTGTATTGGATGCGTGAACGCAGAATAAAACAACGAATGCAATTGGCTAATAGAAATAATCATTCAACTGGGATAAACGGGTAAATGGATACAACTGGATCATTTTTGATGCCACCAGCTCAATCGACGTATGCTGGAGATGTCGATGCGCTATTTAATTTTATTCTGATTGCTGGACTGATCATATTTGTTATTGTGATTGCGACAACAGTTTTCTTCAGCATGAAATATCGCCGAAAAGGCATGGCGACAAAAACATCGGGAACTGACCATAATCTCGGTCTCGAAATACTGTGGACGGCGATTCCAACGGCCTTAATTGTTATTGTCTTTATTTGGACGTTCAGATCGTATATCAAGATGAGTGTCGTGCCGGGGGATGCTATCGAAATAAAAGTTACTGCCCAAAAGTGGTTCTGGACTTTTGACTATGCCGAGGGAGCTAACTCTGTCAATGAGCTTGTTATTCCAGTAAACCAACCGATTAAGCTGTTGATGTCATCTCAGGATGTAATCCATAGTTTCTTTATTCCAAATTTTCGAGCAAAGATGGATGTGCTCCCTAACAGATATTCGATAACGTGGTTTGAGGCAACTTCAACAGGTACTTATGATCTGTTTTGTACAGAGTATTGTGGTAAAGGTCACTCTGAGATGCTAGGATCTGTTCGTGTTGTTTCAGAAGAAGAATACAAAAAGTGGATTGATGAAGGTAGTGACCCTGGCAAGGGGCTTACACTTGAGGAATTTGGTAGGAAGTTGTATGTCAAAAAAGCGTGTAATACATGCCATACTACTGACGGTTCTAAAGGTGTCGGTCCAACATTTAAGGGCGTGTTCGGAAGAGAAGAGATAATGGAAGATGGAACACCAATTACTGTAGAAGAAAACTATATTCGTGAATCAATTTTGGAACCGAAAGCACATATAGTTGCCGGCTTCCAACCGGTAATGCCGACGTATCAGGGTCTGCTTAAGGATCGTGAAATTGATGCTATCATTGCGTACCTCAAGACTATGAAGGCGGAGTAAGATATATGTCCACGGCAACAGCAACAAATTACCTCAATGAAGCCAAAGGGTGGAAATCATGGCTTTTAACGCAGGATCATAAGCGAATTGGGATTATGTATCTTGCAGGCATTTTCTTCTTTTTCTTAGTTGGAGGTCTGCTCGCTCTCATTATACGTTGGGAATTATTCACTCCAGCAAAGGATATAATGGAAGCTGATACGTATAATCGGTTTTTCACTTTGCACGGTGCGATAATGATCTTCCTTTTCATTATCCCATCAATTCCCGCGGCCCTAGGCAATTTTGTTTTACCCTTGATGTTGGGGGCAAAGGATGTTGCTTTTCCTAGATTGAATCTCGCAAGTTGGTACCTTTATGTGATTGGGGCGTTGTTTGCTCTTTACTCAATTATCTCTGGTGCCGCTGATACGGGTTGGACATTTTATACACCTTATAGTACAAGTACATCAGGATCTGTTGTTGCGATTGCAGTCGGGGTCTTTATTCTTGGCTTTTCATCTATTTTTACGGGCTTAAATTTTATTGCTACCATCCATAAATTGCGCGCTCCTGGTATGACATGGTTTAAGATGCCGTTATTTGTGTGGGGGTTGTATGCCACAGCAATAATCCAAGTGCTGGCAACTCCTGTACTTGGGATCACAGTTGTTTTGTTGATTCTTGAACGCATGGTTCATATCGGGATTTTTGACCCTGCAATGGGTGGTGACCCTGTGTTATTTCAACATTTCTTCTGGTTCTATTCGCACCCCGCAGTGTATATCATGATTTTACCGGGTATGGGTATTATTAGTGAAGTGATAGCGACTTTTTCACATAAGAGAATCTTTGGTTATAAAGCTATTGCCTATTCAAGTTTGGGAATTGCTTTTATGAGTTTCTTAGTCTGGGGACATCATATGTTTGTCTCGGGTCAATCAGAACTTGCTAGTTTGATTTTCTCATTCCTCACGTTCTTTGTCGGAATTCCCTCAGGAATTAAAGTATTCAACTGGGTTGCGACTATGTACAAAGGGCAGATATCGCTGAAGGTTCCGATGTTGTACGCTATATCTTTTTTGATACTCTTTTCAATCGGTGGCCTGACAGGAATCTTCCTTGGTGCGGTTTCTGTCGATGTACATTTGCATGATACCTATTTTATTGTTGCCCATTTTCATTACACCATGATGGGGGGAACAGTAATCGCATTCTTAGCAGGATTACATTTCTGGTGGCCGAAATTATGGGGGAGGATATACAACGAGACATGGGCAGTCGTATCTTGTTTGATGATCTTTATTGGTTTCAATGTAACATTCCTGTCTCAGTTTATTATGGGTGCCCAGGGAATGCCACGTCGGTATTATACCTATCCTGAAGAGTTTCAGCGACTACATGGCTTCTCTTCCGTCGGCTCATTGATTCTTGGAGCTGGATTTCTGATTATGACGATCTATCTCCTCCATTCAATTTTCAGAGGAAAAAAAGTAGGGAGAAATCCTTGGCAATCACTTACAATGGAATGGGAAGCGGAAAGTCCGCCTATTACACATAATTTTGATAAAGATATGGTACTGGAACATGGTCCATACGATTATGATATAGTTGATGCTAAATATACAGAAGAGGGAACGCTCTAATGAGTAACGCCGAGGGACATCCGACCCATCTTGCTCATCATTTTAGTACTACTGAGCAACAGAAGGACTCAGCAAAAATTGGAATGTGGTTGTTCCTATTAACTGAAGTTTTACTCTTTGGTGGTCTATTTTGTGCGTATGCGATTTTTCGGGCATGGTACCCCGATCTCTTTCATAACGCCCATTCATTTTTGGACACGGGATTAGGGGCCACTAATACTGTGGTATTGATAACCAGTTCACTGACAATGGCTTTAGCTATACGTGCGATGCAACTCGGTAATAAAAATGCTACAATCTGGAATCTTGTTGCGACCCTTGGGTTGGCTGGAACATTTTTAGTTATCAAATATATTGAATACAGCCATAAGTTTCACCTCGGTCAGTTGCCGGGGAAGTATTACACATTTACCGGTGTTGAGGGTGGTAATCCCCATATATTCTTTAGTATCTATTTTATGATGACTGGTCTTCACGGGATTCATGTTATAGCAGGTATGATCACGATCGGTTGGATGCTGTATCGAACAACCAAGAACCATTTTTCAGCGGAATATTACACACCTATTGAAATGACCGGCCTCTATTGGCACTTGGTCGATTTGATCTGGATATTCCTTTTCCCGCTGTTCTATTTGATAGGGTAATGTAATGAATGGAAATGAATCAACACATAGCGCGCATATTATTCCACTGAGTGTATATCTCACTATCGCATCAATATTGCTGTTTTTGACGTTTGTGACAGTTTGGGTCGCATCGATCAATTTCGGTGCTTACAATCTTGTTATAGCAATGTTTATCGCGGCCGTAAAGGCCTCATTGGTCGCTTTGTTTTTTATGCACCTGAAATATGACAACAAGGTGTATATGATAATACTGCTGATTTCTATCATTTTTCTCGCCATATTTATCACATTTACGATGCTTGATACGCTTCAACGAGGTGCAATCTATGACCAGAAAGCGGGTCAGATCAGGGAAAGTGCCACGATGTACGATACAGTGAATGCGGATAGTGCATTGGTTGGAGATTCGGCTAATATTGTTGATTCTACTTCAATGTCAGGAAAATAAGAATATTAACTTGTACTTAAATCCTTGCTTCTTTATTTGAGGGAGAAGTATTATCTTTGGAAGCTCATAGACAGAGTATTCCGATGAAAAAATGTAGTATGAAAGTACAGGTGTGTATATGCGACGATTACGTCAATTCGCCTTTTTCTCAACAATAGCAACATATATCCTGATATTTATTGGTGGTTTGGTTCGAGTCTCAGGAGCTGGTCTTGGTTGTCCTGATTGGCCGACCTGTTTCGGTCGTTGGATTCCACCGACAAGTTTGGATCAACTTCCCTCCGACATTGACCCGAGTCAGTTTAATATAGCATTAGCTTGGATAGAGTACTCTAACAGACTTTGCGGTATTATAGTAGGTCTGCTTATAGCTACTACAGCAGTTTTGGCGTTGATGTATGCACGTCATCGCATCAAAATCTGGTTCCCTGCCGTTTTGGCTGGTTTGTTGACCGCTTTTCAAGGGTGGCAAGGCTCAGTTGTCGTCTCTTCTGTGTTGGAGCCTGTTGTGGTGACTGTTCATACTGTGATCGCATTGATCATAGTGAGTCTGTTGATATGGGTCACACAGCAGTCATATTATGAGGAACATAGTGCGATAGAGATGCCGAAGTTGCCGAGTGCAACTGTGAAGTGGATGACAATCTTGTGGAGTTTGTCAATTGTTCAGGTTATTCTCGGGACACAGGTGCGTCAAGCTTATGAGGTAGTAGTTCATCAATTCCCGATGCTTCATCCGACTCAATGGGTAGGAAAAGTTGGTGGCCTAAACCATGTGCATATGACTATCGGTATTGTTGTGGCGGTCTACGCGTGGTATGTCGGGCAGGCAATATTGAAAGGGAGCAAAGGGATAACACCGTTACTTCGACAATCAATAATAGGGATCATGGTTGCTGTTGGTATTCAAATTATTCTGGGGTTGACGTTTATTTTTGTAGGATTGTCACCGTTGACGCAGGTCTTTCATCTGTGGGTAGCGAGTATAATTATCGGCCTGTCATTGGTTATTTTTACTGCTTCAAAAAGAGCATATCAGACAGGTTCCAGATAGGGAGAGATTGAAGTGAAGTGGATTATTATATCAGTCGGTATTGCTATCAGCCTTGGTATATTGGCGATGCTAGTGTTAGTTCAAGCTGAGCATTCTAAGGCGGATATTCCTGTATTAGGGCAATTGTCTGATTTTACACTGACTGAACGTTCGGGCGAATCCTTCACAAGGGACAACTTGATTGGTAAACTGACAGTAGTTGACTTTATTTTTACAAGTTGTCAGGGGCCATGTCCGATTATGGGGACTACGATGGCGGAATTATATCAGCAGTTTGAAGGTACGTCTCGTATCCAGTTTCTTTCTATCTCAGTTGATCCTGAACGGGATTCGCTTGAAACATTGCGTGAGTATGCGACTAGTCTCGGTGTGACAGATAATCGCTGGCTATTTACTCGCGGACCGCTAGATTCTATTACGCAACTCTGCGAAGGTCAATTTATGCTCGCCGCTGAGAACCTCCCCGGGGGGCATACAACCAAATTCATCCTTGTTGACGATCAAGCCCAGATTCGACGTTATTACACCTCTTTGGATGAAAAAAGTATCCGTGCCTTGAAGAGAGATTTGAAGCTTCTTGTGGACAAAATAAAGTGATGGCACCCTTTCAGCCTACTCTCAATGCTGTATTAAACGCGATTGCGGCTACTCTGTTGGTATTGGGGTGGTTGCAGATTCGCAAAGGGAATGAAGTCGGGCACCGTCGGTTCATGGTTGGTGCATTGACTGTAACCTCTCTTTTCTTAATTAGCTATCTGATTTATCACTGGCGAGTCGGTTCTGTACCGTATCCATTTGAGGATTGGACAAGAATAGTATATTTCGTGATTTTGGTCCCTCATGTTTTATTAGCCGCTCTGCAGGTCCCTTTTATTCTGTTGGCTGTTTGGCGGGCAATCCGAAAGGAGTTTGATCTCCACAAAAAGATAACACGATGGTTATGGCCTGTCTGGATGTTTGTTTCTGTGACGGGAGTGTTGATCTATTTGATGCTGTACCGCCCGTTTTGAATGACTTTGACCTCTGGTGTTTGGATATCTGTAGGTAGTCTTGTACTATCCTGAAGGATACAGGAAAACATGGGTGAGTATCCCCAGATTGTTTAGAAATATGTTGACATCAATAGGATGCCAGATATATTGGCGCTTGAACTTTGAGGCAGGCTAATATGAGCTTGTTAAAGGACCGGTCAGATAAAGAACCGGGCCGAGATTATAGACAGATTGGCTTGTTGGCAGCGGTACCCTCGTTGCTTCTGGCAGGTCCACTTATCGGCTACGTGATTGGCTGGTGGTTGGATGGGAAATTCGGGACGGGACCGTACCTGGGTGGAGCCGGTACATTGATGGGAGTGGCGGCTGCAGGTTTGGAAATATATCAGTTGGTAAAGAAAGCATCTGCTAAAGAGAAAAAGCCGAACGATGGAAAATAAGCTTGGACTTGATTTTATTGCCCGATCAATTAAAACGACAAGTATCGTACTAGTTATTGTGCTATCGTTTGGGTTAATGTACCTCGGTGTCTATCCTGCGTTAGCTTTATTCTCTGGTGGTGTGTGGGGAGTTCTGAACCTGATGTTCCTTTCTATATTAGTTCAGCAGACTATTAAGCCAGGTGAAATCAACAAGGCAAAGGTTGCTTTACTTCTTATGGTGAAGTTCCCGTTGTTGTACGCGGCAGGATATGCATTATTAGTAATTGATGTTTTCGACCAGCTGTTTTTAGTGGCTGGCTTTTCTTTAGTATTGGTTATTATAGTTTTGAAAGTCGTAGGACGTGCTATGTTCTTGGATCAGAAGAAATCTGACACAAATCGACTTCAGGAAGCAGGTTAATGATAAGATACTACCTATATGCTATAGCAACATTCACCTTAGCATACGGTCCTGCTGTATTAGCTGTCGCCGCATCCGGTGGTGAAGGTCATCACGGAGAAGGGGGTGGCGAACATGGTGGAGGGTCTCATGGGGGCGGAACTCACCTTCCAAATCTCATTGGTGTTGTTTTTGGCAATGACTCAGTTGCGGGTCATTGGGTTAATATTATCTATGCTTTTGGGGTAGCTGGTCTCCTTTCAATAGGTGCTGTCATGGCGTATCGTAAGCGGAGCATGATCCCTGGGCCATATCAGAACTTTGTCGAGATGCTGGTTGAAGGTATGTACAACTTTATTTATAGCATTCTAGGAAAGGATGCAAAGCGGTACGTACCATTTCTCGGCTCTCTCTTTTTCTATATCTTGGCTATGAACTGGATCGGGATGGTGCCCCTTGGGCATTCACCATCTACTAGTTTGAATATTACAGCATCGTTAGCTCTGATTGTATTCATTTATGCTCAATATACAGGTATAAGCCGACTTGGTATTGGCGGGTATCTGCATCATATGGCAGGATCTCCTTCTGATGTAGTAAGTTGGGCAATGGTCCCACTTCTCTTTCCGTTGCATGTCATAGGTGAGTTAGCGAAACCGTTTAGTTTGGCTTTGCGTCTGTTTGGAAATATAACGGGTGAAGATACGCTTATTGCTGTCTTCATTATGTTGGGTATATCTCTGTTGGCCTTTTCACCAGTGGGGATACCGCTACATATACCATTTTATTTCCTAGGGTTGCTTCTTTCGACAATCCAGGCGCTTGTGTTTACGTTGTTATCGACAATTTATATTCTGATGATGTTACCTCATGAGGAGCATCACTAAGAAGTTATTAGGTAGAGAAAATAAGAGTACTGTAACGTATTATTTGTTCTTTTAGGAGGATGTGATGGATTGGAAAGCTATGTTGGCTTTTTCGGCCCCATTGGCCGTTGGACTTGCCGCAATCGGTTCTGGGCTTGGTATTGGTAAGGCCGTTGGTTCAGCGATGGAAGCAATGGGTCGCCAGCCGGAAGCCGCAGGTAAGATTCAGACTGCTATGATCATTGGCGCCGCATTTATTGAAGCGCTGACGATTTATGTCTTTATCGTCTTCATCATGGCCAACGGTAAGCTCGGTTAAGACCCATCAGCAGGTAATGCTGTTGTTGGCTACTGAACTACTATGAATGGTTGGAGAAAACGATGAATTTTGAACTTCAACAGATACTGACGTCTGCTGTCGGTTTCTTGGTCTTTGTATGGATCATGAAGAAATTTGCATGGGGTCCAGTTCTGGAGCTTTTAGAAGAGCGTCGAAATAAAATCGAGCAGGAGTTCAAAGGTATTGAGCAAAGTAAGGCTGATGTTGCCGCGTTGACGGAAGAATATGAGTCTAAACTGCGTGATATCGAAGCTGAACGAAGAGAGAAGATTGTCCAGGCTGTCAATGAAGGTAAGAAGATGGCTGAGGAGATCAAGACCAAAGCTCGCGAAGAAGCTCGCCTTATGGAAGTTAAAGCGAAAGCTGACTTGGAGCAGGATGTTGCTAAGGCTCGCGTTCAGTTGAAAGATGAGATGGTAGGCATTACGATGGCTGCGGCGCAAACAATTCTTGGTGAAGAGCTCGATGAAGCGAAGCATCGGAATGTGATTGACCGTTTTATCGACGGTGTGGAGAAAGCGTAAGTAAACTATGCTAACTCAAGAAGTCTCTCGCAGATATGCTCGTGCCTTGTTTCTGGCCTCTTCCGAGAAGGGGATGGTGGATTCTGCTTTTGTACAGATGCAGGAGTTGCTCTCGTATGTACAAACGGAACCGAAGCTCTTGGATTATCTGCGCTCACCGCGTGTGTTAGTAGATGAAAAGGTCGACTTGGTTCGCCGTACTTTTTCTTCACAGCTCGATCAACTCTTTGTTGAGTTTGTCGTTGTGTTGGTCAATAAGAGGCGAATCGCTTTCTTGCCGGATATTATCGATGAATTCATTCGTCTGGTAGAAGCGCAGAAAGGAATTGGTCGTATTACTGTTATTAGTGCTGTTCCGTTGACTGATTCAGAGAGAGCAAAACTCAGCGAGAAAATGGCTCTGAAGACAGGCTTGAAGATTGAATTGGAAGAAAAGGTTGACCCCTCAATTATTGGTGGAATAATCGTTCTTCTGCATGATGAAATCATTGATGGCTCTGTGAAGTATGGGCTGAGTCAGATGCGTGAGCAATTGATGAAAGTTAAGGTGGTTGCGTAGCGTACGCAAAAGTACGTTATACAACAGAGAAGAGTCTGTTGATAGAGCAGGCGTAGATGCACTCTAAGGTTCTGTTTATCTTTAGGAGTGGATCAATTGAAATTGTTAATTTGGTGGATGTAAATACAGGAGAACGATGATGGGTCTCAACCCCGAAGAAGTCTCATCGGTAATCAAGCAGGAACTCCAGAAGTACGAATCATCTCTGGATATGGAGTCGGTTGGAACCGTCCTTCAGGTCGGTGATGGAATCGCTCGTGTCTGGGGTCTTGAAGATGTACAGATGTCTGAACTGGTACAATTCCCCGGTGATATTATGGGACTGGTGCTCAACCTTGAAGAGGATAATGTTGGTGTTGCTCTTTTTGGCTCTGACACTAATATCCATGAGGGTGATACTGTTCGCCGTACCGGCAAAGTAGCTTCGGTGCCGGTGGGTGATGCAATGGTTGGCCGTGTGGTAAATCCACTTGGACAGCCGATTGATGGCAAAGGCCCGATCGTTACAGATAAAACGCGGGTAATCGAAGGTAATGCTCCGGGCGTTGTGGATCGCCAACCGGTTACAGAACCGATTCAGACAGGTCTAAAATCGGTAGATTCGATGATTCCAATCGGACGTGGACAGCGTGAATTAGTGATTGGTGATCGTCAAACTGGGAAAACTGCTCTCTTGGTCGATACAATTATCAACCAGAAAGATTCGGGCGTATATTGCGTTTATGTTGCTATTGGACAAAAAGCATCAACAGTTGTTCAGGTTGTTGAAAAGCTTCGTGAACATGGTGCGATGGAATATACGACAGTTGTTGTGGCATCGGCGACAGATCCGGCACCGCTTCAGTATGTCGCTCCATATGCAGGGTGTGCGATGGGAGAAGAATTCATGTACAATGGCAAGCATGCTCTTGTAATCTATGATGATCTCTCAAAACAAGCACAGGCGTATCGTCAGTTGTCTCTGCTATTGCGTCGTCCGCCGGGACGTGAAGCATATCCTGGTGATATCTTCTATTGTCATTCCCGTCTTTTAGAACGTTCTGCGAAACTCTCTGATAAAAACGGAGGCGGTTCACTAACTGCGCTTCCTGTAATCGAAACTCAAGCAGGTGATGTTTCTGCCTATATTCCGACGAACGTAATTTCTATTACCGACGGACAGATATTTTTGGAATCTGATCTCTTCTTCGCTGGTGTACGTCCTGCTATCAATGTTGGTATATCTGTTTCTCGTGTTGGTGGAAACGCACAGACAAAGATGATGAAGCAGGTTGCAGGAACGTTGAAACTTGATCTTGCACAGTTCCGTGAATTAGAAGCATTTACTCAGTTTGGGTCAGATCTTGATGAATCAACACTCAAACAACTGAATCGTGGTAAAAAGATGGTCGAGCTTTTGAAGCAGGGGCAGTATGTTCCGATGAAGACGACCCATCAGGTGATGATTCTCTGGGTTGGAGCAAATGGCTATTTCGATGATATCGAAACTGAAGATATCGCCCGTTTTGAGCCAGAGTTCCTTGCTTTCTGTGAAAAGAAATATCCTGATATCGAGCATAAGCTTGAAAAAGAGATGAAGATATCAGATGAAACAAAGGCAGAGCTTGAGTCTGCCATAAAAGAGTTCAAGGCTCAGTTCAAAGCAAGCTGATTAGTATATGGCGACTTTACGTGAAGTAAAAAAGAGTATACGCTCAGTAGCATCAACAAAACGAATTACTGGTGCTATGGAGATGGTGGCTGCAGCCAAGCTTCGTCGTGCGCAACAGCGTGTTGAAGAAGCGCGCCCGTTTGCTGAAAAGATGGCTCAAATGCTCAGTCATCTTGCATCAGCGGCTCAGGGTGATATTGTGCATCCATATTTTGAAGAGCGTGAAATTAAGAAACGTACTCTCGTTGTTGTTGTGTCAGATCGCGGTCTTTGCGGGTCATACAATTCGAACGTGATACGTCGTGCATCAAAATGGCTCAAAAAGCATAGTGATGTGGCAACAGAAGTTGTGTTGGTTGGAAAGAAAGCTCATGATTTCTTTTCACGTCGTGACTATCAAATTGTCGGAACATGGCGTGACTGGGAAGGTGTGCTCAAGTACGACAAGGCGAAAGAAATCGTCAAGTTTTTGACTGATCGTTTTATATCAGGCGAAACAGATGAAATCACCTTGATGTATACCAAGTTCCTTTCAACAGTAAAGTATGAACTGACAACAGAAACCTACCTTCCGATTGCCAGCCCTGAAAGCGGACACGATAATGAAGGGGAGAGTACTGTTGCTGATTATATTTTTGAGCCAGATGCTGAAAGCATCTATTCAGCCTTGATGCCGGGTTATGCTACTACTCGGATGGTGACTGCATTAGCTGAATCATTTGCATCAGAACATGGTAGTAGGATGATTGCTATGAATGCGGCTACAACAAATGCGGGTGATATGATGAAAGCCTTGACGCTTGAATTTAATAAGGCACGTCAAGCACAGATTACAAAAGAACTGCTGGAGGTTGTCTCCGGTGCTGAAGCGCTTAATGCGTAAATAAAATTGAAGAATAATTGTTATTAGAATAGTTGGAGCTCTTTAGATGGCTGGAAATATTGGACAGATTGTTCAGGTGATCGGACCGACGGTCGACTGCAAGTTTGATTCGGATAAGCTACCGGATATCCTGAATGCGATCACTATCACCGACAAAGAAAAAAATATCAACCTGACTGCTGAGGTTGCGAGTCATGTTGGTGATAATGTTGTTCGTTGCGTCTCACTTTCTTCAACCGATGGCTTGGTCCGCGGTATGGATGTGGTCGATACGGGAGAGCCTATTAAAGTACCAGTAGGTGAAAAAGCACTCGGGCGTGTGTTTAACTTGTTAGGTGAACCTATTGATGAAAAAGGTGATTTG
Source organism: Candidatus Zixiibacteriota bacterium (assembly GCA_024277795.1). GTDB lineage: Bacteria > Zixibacteria > MSB-5A5 > GN15 > FEB-12 > JAJRUL01. The sequence continues at coordinate 12,226 of JAJRUL010000192.1, read as the reverse complement.
GGGATCAATACGAAATATCTGCCAATTCACCGTGAAGCTCCAAAATTTGAAGATCAATCTACTCGTGCTGAGATGCTAGAGACCGGGATTAAAGTTGTCGATCTCCTTGAGCCATATCTAAAAGGTGGAAAGGTTGGACTTTTTGGAGGTGCGGGAGTAGGAAAGACTGTTGTTATCCAAGAGCTTATTCATAATATCGCGACACAGCACGGTGGCTATTCTGTTTTCTGCGGAGTAGGTGAACGTACTCGCGAAGGGAATGACCTCTGGCTTGAAATGACAGAATCCGGTGTTATTGATCGAACCGCTATGGTTTTTGGGCAGATGAACGAGCCTCCAGGTGCTCGACTTCGTGTCGCACTTTCAGGTTTGACAATGGCGGAATATTTCCGTGATGAAGAAAATCAGGATGTTCTGCTTTTCATTGATAATATCTTCCGATTTGTTCAGGCAGGTTCTGAAGTATCCGCACTATTGGGGCGTATGCCTTCAGCGGTAGGGTACCAGCCGACTCTTGGAACTGAGATGGGTGGTTTGCAGGAGAGAATCACATCGACAAAATCAGGTTCGATTACATCAGTACAGGCTATTTATGTACCTGCTGATGACTTGACCGACCCTGCCCCTGCAACAACTTTCTCACATCTTGATGCAACGACGGTATTATCTCGCCAGATTGCAGAATTAGGCCTCTATCCCGCTGTTGATCCGCTTGACTCAACATCACGTATCCTTGATCCTGCTATTGTGGGTGAAGATCACTATCGAGTTGCTCGTGAAGTACAGGTTGTTCTTCAGCGATACAAAGACCTTCAGGATATTATCGCTATTCTCGGTATTGATGAGCTATCAGAAGATGATCGCCTGACTGTTCAACGTGCACGTAAGATTCAGCGTTTCCTTTCACAGCCTTTCTTTGTAGCTGAAGTATTTACTGGCGTTCCAGGTGTATATGTTAAGGTTGAAGATACCATCAAAGGGTTTGATATGATCCTCAAAGGTGAACTTGATCATATCCCTGAGCAAATGTTCTATATGGCTGGTGCAATTGAAACTGTCCTGCAACGCTTTGAAGAATCAAAGAATAAGTAGTGTATAGCCTATGTTTCGTCTTTCAATAGTGACACCCGAAAAGGTTTTTTTCGAAGCTGACATTAAGTCTTTGGTTGTCCCCGGAACAGAAGGGTATTTGGGTGTGCTCTCCAATCATGCTCCTCTTATTACCGCGCTGAAGCCGGGACGGATTGAATTCCGTGATGCCGATGAAAATGTTGTGCTGATGGCTGTATCAGGCGGATTTTTGGAGGTCTCCAATAATGTCGCCACAGTATTGGCAGATACAGTCGAACGGAGCGATGATATCGACATTGATCGTGCTCAGGCGGCCTATGATCGGGAACAAAGCAGGTTGGTCTCAGCCGGTGATGATGATACGTCTATAGATTTGCCGACTGTTCGAGCCGCAATTGAACGAGCTAAAAACCGAATCAAGGTGTATAAAGAGACGCACTAACGAAGCAAGGGTATTAAAGAGGTCTTGAGAGGTGCGTATATACTGCCTTCTGACCTTAACTCGTTATATGGCACTATGTTAGTCTACTTTTTTATCCTTGACTTTTCCACCCAGTTTCTTAGATTTCAAGGCTATGAAATTACATCTGCAGGAAATAGAATACTTTCCTGCCAATGTCACAGTTGAAGCAGGCTCCTGTTCATTTGAGTTGGACATAGAAGGGGTTTGTAGTGTAAGTAGCGTAAAAGCTAATCTCTCTGTTCAGAACTCAGATGATGAGTATTTCTGTCAGGGGACGGTCGAGGCGACTTTAACACTTGAATGTGTTCGTTGTCTTGGTCAGTTTGAAAAAGATGTTGCAGAAGGAACAGATTTTATTATTTGTTCCCAACAGACTTTTGAAGAGAAACGAAAAGAAGCGGATGATGATGAAGAATACGTTTTTTATATTGGCCATTCGCTTACTGCAGACTTGACTGATATTGTCAGGGAGGCATTGATTCTTTCGGTGTCATTGATGCCTATCTGTTCAGAAGAATGCTTGGGACTTTGTGCCAGTTGTGGTGTAAACAGGAATGAGACTCAGTGTGATTGCACTGATGATATAATAGATGAACGATGGGAAGGGCTTCGTCGCCTTTCAGAAGAAGAATAGAAACTTTTCGAGGATTGTTAGATGGCTCATCCAAAAAGAAGACATTCGGCCACACGTGGACGCAAGCGCCGTACACACTATAAGCTGACTCCGCCAAACGTTGTGGACTGTCCGCATTGCCACAGCCCGAGGTTGCCACATCATGTATGTACCCAATGCGGTTATTACAATGGTCGTCAGGTAATTGATCAGGCAGAAGCGTAGAATTATTGTTCTGATTGATCTGTTCGGTTACATGAGTTAATCGGATATATCTATCAGTAGTATTGAATGTGTGACGGATTCTAAGACAGCGTTGACAAATAACCGAAGCTTTACGATAAGAGACGAAAGCTTTTTTGCTTCAGTTTGCTAATGGCCGGTAAGAAACAATATATGGTGATCCTCGATGTAATGGGTGCCGACCATGGTCCTGAGGTGATCATCAACGGGGGGCTTCAGGCAGTTGACCGTATTGGGGATAGCTTGCAGCTTACCTTAGTCGGTTGCGAAGAACAGATCAATGCTGTTCTCTCAAAGCATCATAATGTTCCTGACAATGTTTCTGTTTTACACGCTCCATCAACAGTACCGATGACAATTTCTGCTACAGATGGAATCAGGATGCGCGACAGCTCAATTGCGATTGGGTTAAAAGCACTCAAAGGAAAGGAAGGTGCTTTTGTCTCGCCTGGGAATACAGGAGCGGCGATGGCATCTTCGTTGTTGACACTCGGTCGAGTTGAAGGGGTCAGCCGACCAGCAATTTGTGCAGTATTTCCAACTTCTACAGGTAGGCCGATTGTTGTGCTTGATGTTGGGGCTAATGTTGATTGCAAGCCACATCATCTCTCACAATTTGCGATTATGGGATCGGTGTATGCTAGTGTAATGTTTGATATGGAAGCACCTCGTGTTGGACTGGTGTCTATTGGAGAGGAGCGAAGCAAAGGAAATGAATTGATTTTTGGTGCACGGAAGCTATTGTCTGATTCTACGATTAATTTTGTTGGAAATATTGAAGGTCGAGATATCCTTTCGGGAACTGTTGATGTTGCGGTTGTAGATGGTTTCATGGGGAATATCCTTCTGAAGTTTGCAGAATCTATCAAGCCGTTACTCACCAAATCAATTCAAAGACAGATTCAAACCAACATATTTTCAAGGATAGGAGCCACCTTGTTGTTGCCGTTCTTGAGACGGTTGAAATCACAATTTGACTATGCAAAATTCGGCGGGGCACCGCTGTTGGGTGTCAACGGAGATGTTTTGATATGTCATGGCTCTTCTAATTCGACAGCCATTAATAATGCAGTATATGGAGCGTACTCTATGGTGAGTCGTGGGATGAAAAGAAAAATCCACGATGAACTTGAAACTAATCACTTTGGACAAAATAATGGGTCAAACAATAAGGGCCAGGATTGTCGGGACGGGGTCGTTTGCTCCACCTCGACGACTGACCAACGCTGATTTAGAGAAGATGGTCGATACGTCTGACGAATGGATCGTTAGTCGGACTGGAATTAAAGAACGACGTGTATGTGAAAACGGTATGGTTGGCTCGGATATGGCTGTCATTGCATGCCAAAAGGCTCTTGATAATGCTGGTGTATCAGTGGATGATGTTGATATTCTGATCACAGCTACAGTAACCCCCGATTATAGGTTGCCTTCTCAAGCATGTATCGTGCAGAATAAACTAGGTGCGAATAACGCGGCTGCCCTTGATGTTGTCGCCGCTTGTGCAGGGTATATCAACGGTCTTTCAATTGCAAGATCGTTTATCGAGTCAGGGATGTATAAGAACATACTTGTTGTCGGAGTAGAATATCTGACTTCAATTACGGACTATACTGATCGAGGTACTTGTATACTCTTTGGTGATGGTGCAGGTGCTACATTGATTACTGCTGAGACTGATGGTAATGGAGTGGTCTCGACTTATTTGAAATCAGATGGAAGATTATGGAGTTGGTTGACAGTTGAGGCTGGAGCCTGTGCCAAACCGAGTGAATACGGTGTTAAGGGAGATGGCTCTGATAAGATATACATGAATGGTTCAGATATTTTCAAAGTTGCCGTTCGTGAAATGACGAAAGCGAGCATAAAAGTACTTGAGGATGCGGGTATTACTGCGGATGATGTTTCCTTGGTTGTACCGCATCAAGCAAATATACGAATTATTGATGCGATTGTTAAACGACTTAAGATTGATAAAAAGAAAGTTTTTCTCAACATTGAGAAGTATGGAAACACTTCGGCGGCATCTGTACCGTTAGCACTTGATGAAGCAAATCATGAAGGGTTGCTTCATAAGGGTGATTACGTCCTGATGGTTGCTTTTGGAGGTGGTTTAACAACGGGAGCCGCTTTGTTGAGATGGTAAAATATGAGTAAAACAGCACTACTTTTTCCTGGTCAAGCCTCACAATATGTTGGAATGGGCAAAGACCTCTATGATGCATCAGCAGATGTTCGCGAATTATATACATTTGCTTCAGATGAGATGCAGTTTGATATTGCGAAACTATCCTTTGAAGGGCCAGCCGAACAACTGAAGCAGACCCGATTTACCCAACCAGCGATCTTGCTTCATTCTTTGTCTGTTTTGACTATGTTAGGTGACTCGGTTCCTGATTTTGATTATACAGCAGGCCACTCACTTGGTGAGTATGGTGCTCTGGCAGTCTCAGGTACAATTTCATTCAAAGATGCTATTAGAGCTGTTGTCAAGCGTGCTTCACTCATGGAGGAAGCATGCCAAAGACAGCCAGGTACGATGGCCGCTGTTATGGGATTACAGGCAGATAAGCTCGAAGCTGTTTGTGCTGATGCTTCCAAAAGTGGAGTGGTAGTTGCCGCTAACTATAATTCATCTATTCAAATTGCAATCTCAGGCGAATTATCAGCTGTTGAGAAAGCTGTTGAGCTGTCTAAAGAGGCAGGAGCAAAGAGAGCAATGTTGCTTGAGGTTGGGGGGGCATTTCATTCCCCGTTGATGGATTCTGCACGTGATGGCATGAGTCGCTATCTTGAAGGGTTGGAGTTCGGACCTATGTCAACAGATGTGATTGCGAATGTAACCGCTGAAACCATTGCAGATTCTTCTGAGGTGGGAGACCTGCTCGTGAGACAGATAACCTCTCCTGTACGTTGGGCTCAAACTATGGCGTACCTGAAAGATGCAGGGGTTACGACTTTGTACGAAATTGGCCCAGGGAAAGTATTGACGGGACTGGCAAAACGAGAAATGAGACCTGAGAAGTCGACCTGCCTTGACAGTTTGGCTAATATTGAAGCGCTCTTGAGTGCAACGGTCTAAACAAGGAAAAATAAAAATGGATTTTACCGGTAAAACAGCAATTATTACGGGGTCTGCTCGTGGTATTGGCCTTACTATAGCAAAGAGATTTGCCGAACAGGGGGCGAATATTGTGATCTCAGATCTTGATCAAGAAATAGTCGATAAAGTTGCAGGTGAGTTTGACACTCCTGCACTTGGAGTTGCCGCAAATGTGACTCAGGCTGATCAAGTAGACGGACTATTTGCCAAAACAATCGAGAAATTCGGTCGTGTTGATGTTGTTGTCAACAATGCGGGAATAACCAGAGATACCTTGATGATCAGGATGGATGAAAAAGACTGGGACCTGGTACTTGACATCAATTTGAAAGGCGCGTTTCTTGTCTCAAAATCGGCGGCAAGAATCCTGATGAAACAACGCAGTGGAAGCATTGTGAATATCAGTTCAATCGTCGGTATTACCGGAAATGCAGGTCAGGTTAATTACTCTGCTTCAAAAGCAGGGTTGATTGGATTGACAAAGTCTGTAGCAAAGGAATTGGCAACTCGTGGTGTGACAGTTAATGCGGTCGCACCAGGATTTATAGAAACTGAAATGACCCATACCCTCAGTGATTCTGCACGTGATGCTTTTCTTCAAAGGATCATATTAAAACGTGCGGGATCTCCTGATGATGTTGCATCGGCGGTACTCTTTTTGGCCTCTGATGCCGCATCGTACATCACTGGACAAGTATTGTCTGTTGATGGTGGGTTAACAATTGCGTAAATAAGAAAACACTGATAAGAGGAGTGGAAAAATGTCTGTAGAAGCAAAAGTTAAAGAAATAATTATCGAGCAACTTGGTGTTGAAGAAGGTCAAGTAACTGAAAGTGCAAAATTTGTTGATGACCTTGGTGCCGATTCACTTGATACGGTTGAATTGGTAATGGCTCTCGAAGAGGAATTTAAGATTGAAATTCCTGATGAAGATGCTGAAAAAATTGGCTCTGTTGGTGATGCTATAAATTATATCAATACTCATCAGGCAGATGCTTAACTGGTCTTGACCTTTTAACACAGAAACAAATTTATGAACCGGCAAGTTGTTGTTACCGGCTTAGGGGCGGTCAGTCCTCTTGGTAATACTGTTGATGATCTTTGGTCTGGTCTTTTGGATGGAAAGTCAGGTGTTGGACCGCTCACTCGGTTTGACATCTCGGAATATCCAGCTAAAATTGCGGCTGAGGTCAAAGATTTTGATGGTACCAAATATATGGAGAAAAAGGAAATGCGTCGTATGGATCTTTCGGCGCAGTACGCTATGGCGGCCTCTTTCCAGGCTATTGAAGATAGCAAGCTTGATCTTAATACTGTCGATTTGGATCGTTGTGGGGTCATTATCGGTTCCGGTATTGGCGGAATTTCTACTTTTGAAAAGCAACATGCTGTTCTTGAGAAATCAGGACCGGGTCGTGTCTCCCCATTTTTTATTCCTATGATGATTATCGACATGTGTGCCGGTCTGGTGTCGATACGATTTGGTTTCAGAGGACCAAATTATGCAACTGTCTCGGCGTGTGCGTCATCATCGCACGCTATTTCTGATGCATTTCATACAATACAACGTGGCGAGGCAGATATTATTCTCGGCGGTGGAGCTGAAGCAACTATTACTCCAACATCGGTTGCTGGTTTTTGTCAGGCTAAAGCTCTTTCTACAAGAAATGATGAACCCGAAAGAGCATCACGACCTTTTGATATTGATCGTGATGGTTTTGTCATGGGGGAAGGTTCAGGCATGTTGGTTATTGAAGAACTTGAGCATGCCAAAGCACGTGGTGCGAAAATCTATGGGCAGATTTATGGTGCAGGGATGACAGCCGATGCTTATCACATGACCGCGCCCCACCCCGAAGGACACGGTGCAAAAAGAGCGATGAAAAACGCTTTGAAGGAAGCTGGTCTTCGACCTGAACAGATTGATTATGTCAATACTCATGGCACATCAACATCACTCGGAGATGTTGCTGAGACTTTGGCTATTAAGGATGTTCTCGGAGAAAGAGCGCATCAGATTCCAATTAACTCGACCAAATCGATGACTGGGCACTTATTGGGTGCCGCAGGTGCAGTTGAGATGCTTGTCACACTGAAATCGATCCATGAAGGATTAGTACACCGTACGGCGAACTTGGACAATCAGGACCCTGACTGTGATCTGGATTATGTCTCAGGTGACAGTCGGAAATGTGATGTCAACTATGCGATCTCAAATTCATTTGGTTTCGGAGGTCATAACGTTTCACTAGTGGCGGGTAAAGTAAACGGCTCTGTTTAGATGGGAATACTAGATAGTCTCAAAGCGTTTTTATTTAAGGATAAACAAGACCAGTTTTCTGCAAAAATAGAAGCGGTTGAAGAGCAGATCGGGTATACTTTTCGAGATAGCTCATTGTTACTACTAGCCCTGACTCATAGGTCATATTCAAACTCACACGAAGATCACCTGAAATCAAATGAACGGATGGAGTTTCTTGGAGATTCTGTCTTAGGGATGGCGATCGCCGATCAACTTTTCAGGGATCACCCACGTTCACGTGAGGGGGTGATGACTAAAACAAGAGCAATGCTTGTTTCTGAACCTTCGTTGGCTGAAGTTGCAATGGCAGTTGGGTTCAATGAGCATATCTTACTCGCACCTGAAGAAGAACGTTCTGGTGGAAGGACTCGTCCTTCCATTGTGTCTGACGCATTTGAATCAATTATCGGCGCAGTTTTTCTCGATGGGGGATATGAGCCAGCGCGTGATGTTGTTCTTAGGCTCATTTACACGAGAAAAGAGGCTTTGCTTTCAGATACATCACGTCATAATTATAAAGGGGAATTGCTTGAGCTGATGCAAGCAAATGATCAGGGAATGCCAAAATATGATGTTGTCTCTGAAGAAGGGCCTGACCATGACAAAGTTTTCACTGTTTATGTTTATATCAATGGAGACAAAGTAGGATCGGGGGAGGGGCATTCGAAGAAGGAGGCAGAACAGAAAGCCGCCGCCGAAGCAGTCACATGGTATAAAACCGAGCGACAGAATGGGTCTGGCAAGAAGACAAAAGCAGATCATTCTGCACATGATCCTTCAACTGAGTCATAATAACTATAGCGCATTTTAATTACTTTAGCTGATTTGATTCAATAGCTCAGCAAAGCATCACTCATGTGCCTATGAAGAAAGCGTTAAGTGCTGTAAAAGACACAAAGTGTGTTGACAAGTTCGATCTCCTTGCCAATATTTCTCACTAAAGAAAGTCTGCAACAAATAGTCTCTTGGAGTAGGTATGAATATAGTAGTTTTGGTCAAACAAGTGCCAGAAATAGCCTTGATAAATGTCGATGAAACTGCCGGAAAAGTGGTCTTGCCACAAGGTCCTGGTACCGTTAATCCGTTCGATGAATATGCAGTCGAAGAAGGTCTCAGGCTCAAGGAAAAATATGGGGGGACCTGTTCTGTTATGTCTGTTGGAACTGAGAGAACAGAGTCAGCGTTGAGAAGCTGTCTTGCTCTTGGCGTTGATTCTGCATATTTACTGTCCGATGATGCTTTTGTCGACTCTGATCCTCAAGCGACAGGGAAAATTCTCTCCGCAGGTCTAAAGAAATTAGGTGAGTATGACCTAGTCATAGCAGGAAAACAAGCGATAGATTCAGATTCTGCTCAAGTTCCGGGTGCTGTGGCGGCAAATCTGGACTTGCCACAAGCTATGTTTGTAAAGAAGATTGAATCGGTTGATGACAACAAAGCTACTGTTGAACGGACAACTGAAGAAGGTTATGATGTTGTCTCCCTTCAGTTACCCGCAGTAATTTCGGTGGTAAAAGAGATCAATGAACCGCGCCTTCCTTCTTTGAAAGGGAAGATGGCTGCGAAAAAGAAAGAGATTACTCGCTGGTCCTCAGCTGATTTAGAAATTGACTTATCAACTGTCGGGAGCAATTCGAATACCTCGACAACAAAGGTTTCCCCTCCCCCACCTCGTCCTAAGGGAGAGATGATTGAGGGAGAAACTCCAGAGGAAATTGCTGATAAGCTTTTCACCAAGCTCCGAGAAAATCAGATAATCTAAGCGATTGACAGCCCGATCTTGGTCGGGCTGTTGTTTTATCGATATATGCGTATCAGAAAACTCAGTGAATGTGTTCCATTTGTGGCTGGTGACGGTACTCATTTACGTGAATTACTTCATCCTGACAGAGATTACGATTTTGATGGTCGATATTCATTGGCTTATGCTACAGTTAACAAAGGTGAAAAATCACAACCGCATATTTTAAGAAGTAACGAAGTGTACTATATCCTCTCAGGCACAGGTGTTATGTATATCAATGATGAACAATCATCTGTTTGTGAGGGAACAGTTATTGAGATTCCTGCAGGCTCAAGACAATCGATAGAAAATAGTGGAGATTCTGATCTTTCGTTCTTATGCATAGTTGATCCTGCCTGGCGGGTGGAAGATGAGCAAATTCTTTGACAATCTTTACTGCTTTTGGCTGTAATTCTTTAGAATTTCAAAATTGACACAAGCATTCAATCTGGTCTATATTTTTTCAATGAAATCAAAATCCTTTTTGAGACGAATCAATCTTATAAGTCAGTTTGTAATCACCCTGACTGCGGTCGTGATGTTATTGCCACGACCTGCGTATGCGGTTGATTTAGTTAATTATAGCCTTTCTGATGTCCGTGTCTTGTATCTCACTGATAATCTTGACAAGATTGATTGGCCGACGATTTACTATCTGAATGATCGCTACGGTTGCCATGTTGACGTTGCCGTTGTTCAGCAACGTTCACATTTTCGGGTTGAGAGAAAGAGCCTAGATAATCGTGAGATTGATCTTTTGCGTTGTTTTATTGCTGAAGCTTCAACTGTTCGACTCGACTCGTTGGCTACTGAGCTTTTTGCTTTGCGTCGACCTGACCTCATTCTGTTTGATGGAGCGAATCATGATCAGTTATTTCTCGGTATCAAAGATTTTCTGACCAATATCGCCCCATCGGACTCTTTGCAGTTCAATATTCTGCGAGTTTTTGAGTCATCAGATCAGGCAGATAGCCTGCAAAGTATATCGAAAACTCAATCAGTTGTTTTTAATGCAACTGAGTTGATGGAACAGTATCGCGAGCGCATGGAGATAGAAATACCTCGTCTGCTCGGAGAGTTCTCTTTTGATACATCGAAAGACCTCTCGCAACTTCGGAAATATATTCTGGTAAAAGATTATGTTGAACGAACATATGGTGAAAAGGGTACGAACGCAGATTTTCTCTCTTTGATATCTACCAATCGACTTGGTAGCATTATTGATGGTCTACTTCTTGAGGGGCCAAAGAAAATAACACTTAATCGTTTTGCCCGACAGTACATCGATGGTTTTCGTGCCTCACGGACGACTACTGGAAAGGAAAGAGTAAACCGTCTTGTTGAGGGGTACCGTGCAATTTATGATCTGAGTAATCAGTTCAGGAAAGATCCAACTTTTAAGTCGAGATGGGATATCCCAGGCTATATTGAGAGAATGGTCGCACGTGCAGAACGTGCCGCATTACGAGCGGTGGGGATACGATGGAACGGTCAGGTAATTCGTCGTGATTCGCCACATGGTCCAAGAATCAAATTTCGGGCATCATTATCTGCTGAAGGGCCGAAAGAAGTACAGTTGAAATCGGTCTATTTCCATCCGTATTGGGATACTTCCGCTGTCCCGCTTGATACATCTACTCACTCGGTTGCTCCACACCAATCACTTGTTAAAGAATATTTTGTCGATATTGACCGAACTTTTTTGGAGTCTCAGAACCCTGATTCTCTTGTTTTTACTGCTGAGTTGCAATACGGCATGATGCCGTTAACAGTTCGGCATACGTTGCCAGTTTGGATAGCGCCTGATTTGCATGTAAGATTTGAACCGGAATACTACTTTGTTCCTCCACCTGCATCACTTGATGTTGATCGTGTTGTTTCCAACTCTGCTCTGAGAGTTGTGATTACAAAACCGAAGAATTTTAGCGGAAAGGTAAAACTTGATCTTGAAACTCCCCGAGGAATGTTTGCAGGTGCTTATAGACAAGAATTGACGCTGGAAAAAGATAAAGTGTACGAAGTAGTGAGGATCGGTTTTTCAACATCTAAACTGCTTGAACTAGGTTTGCATAAGCAATATATCTCTTTGAGTTATGAGGATCGGCTGGTTGCTAAAGATACAGGACTTATCAGGATTGCATCATGTCGTATTGCTGATACACTGAGTATTGGATTCTTGCCTGACAGTAGTGGGTGGCTGGAAGATATGCTCAGTATGACTGATGCGCGTTTTCGACCACTAACCGACAGAGGGTTATTGACTGGTGATCTATCAGCTTATAATGTTTTGATAATCGGATATGCCGCATTTAGGCACTACCCCTCTTTAGTCCGAACTAAAGATAGATTAGAACAATTTGTACGAGATGGCGGATCATTGGTTATTATGTCACAACCTGAGGACTGGCCGGAAGGATTATTGCCTGTATCATTTGTTCCGTCTCATGAAATTGTGGAGCAAAGTGAAATCGATTATCGGATTCAGACTGCTCGGATACTTTCAAAACCGTATGATATTACTGTTACTAAGCTCTTGTCTGAGTTCTACAGGAAACGAGATGTTGCTGCTGCCACAATAGCTCCTGCAGAGCGTGTTTTTGCAACACCGACAGGTGCGACTTTATTGTCGGTTTCGAGAATCGGCATG
>JAJRUL010000191.1 GCA_024277795.1 Candidatus Zixiibacteriota bacterium | reverse complement strand
TGAATATAAATCCTCCCCCGGTCAGACCGCCAACCATCTCGAAATGAATTACTAAAAAGTTTGTCAGCCATCGCAACACGATTATAAAAGCTGACTTTCATTTCATTTATTGGTGTCGTCGGATCAGGGTCTCTTTTAGCCCAAAATGCATTGAATGCTTTAATTCTTTCCTTAAGGTCATCAATCTTGCGAAGTTCATTTAACCCAGTCACATCACTTAGATACGATAGTTGGTCAATAGCTGTTTTATAATCATGACGAAGACGGGCCAAGAATGTCCATTGAATTTCAAACCTTACAGACTTTTGGGTGATCTTCTTAAACCGTCTTCCCCGTAGTCGCACCGTCAGCTCATATTCCCCCGGACGATAATTTGCCAACGAGATCTCTCGCAATTGACGCGTTATAGGCTGAAACAGTTCAGTAGATAGTGTATCACGATACGCAAGACCTTTCTTTGCATGCCTCAACGATGTTTCTACATTGATCTCATCCATAGAATCTAAGCCTCGATAGATCTCAAAATAGAACAGGAGTTTGGCACCTGCTTCTGACGAATATAAATGCGTCAATGAAGGGACGACCGAAAGGTTTCCCTTCGTAAAACTATTAGTTACCTCATCCTCCCCCTTTGTAGCAGCCTGTACTAACTCTATTTCAGACAATCTCGGTTTTTTTGCTATTATCTTTTTTACTTTTACTTTGATCTTTCGACGATATTCAAGTGGGCCGTTTTCATCAGACAGCCTGAAATAAACAGTATATTTACCTGGCTCAAGATCGACATTTAACTGATTTGTACGATAGTTCCTCACAGCTTTTGTGATTTTCACATCATTGACAGTAATTGTCTTTCTCTCTTTAAACTTTGATACTTCAACATTATTCTTCCCGAGCACTTTAATTGAAATTGTATATGTCGCTGTAAATTTGCCGTTTTTCTCAAGAAACTCGAGAGCTGTATTATAGAATTGGTAATATACCTCAAGACGAATCTTACCTGAATCAGCCGAGAGAAATTGAGCATAATCGACTATCACCTGCTTATTAGTCGCCTCTGCCTTGTAGAAGTTAGCACTATGTGACACTCCTCCACCAACTAAGAGAAGAATAAAAATCAATAGAGCTTGTTTCAGTAATCCTCGCATCATACCTCTTTCATAAGTATAACCTGCCGACCGAATACAGGTTCCTTATTACAAACGTATTAGTTCTACAGAAGATTAGAAAAAAGATTCCAAAAGCAAGTTTAAGTCTGAATTATTCGTAGCGAAGAGCTTCTATTGGATCAAGGCGAGATGCCTTTATTGCTGGATACAACCCCGAAACCATTCCTACAGAGACCGCGACAAAGAAACCGATGAGTATCCAACTGACTGAAACAACCCCGGGAAAACCTGCCATTGAGTTAATTATTGTACCAACAATTTGCCCGAAAACAATTCCTACCAATCCTCCCGCTGCAGTCAAAGTCATTGCCTCAATGAGGAATTGAAGAATTATGTTTAACTTTTTCGCCCCGACTGCTTTGCGCACGCCGATCTCTCTCGTCCTTTCGGTTACCGAGACTAACATGATATTCATCACACCAATTCCACCAACCATCAACCCGACAGATGTAATGGTCATCATTGCCATATAGAGATACTTGGTCATATTCCCTACGAAATCTTTAAGATTATCCTGCGTCGAAATTTCAAAACTATTCGGTTTATTAAAAGGAACTTTACGATACATTCGCAGGGTACTAATTATCTCTTCTTGCGCTTGCTCAAGTTTCTCATAACTTTCCGCTTTGGCCATCAAAAACAAGGCTTCTTCCCACGGATAGAGTTTTTCAAAAGTAGAAAGAGGGATCACCACTACTCTATTCTCTCTATCACTGTCAAAATTCGATTCCCTCTTCTCAAATACTCCGATAACCTCAAATTGCTTTCCGTTGATCCTGATAGTTCGTCCTACTGGATTCTCTTGCAAAAACAAAGTCTTTGCCAGATCATGTCCGAGCACACAGACAAAAGACCTGAATTGTTCGTCGATATATGAAAGAAAACGACCCTGTTCTATCCCTGTACCATTTACCCGAACATAATCAGGCCAAGTACCCATTAAACTCGGGCGGTTGGCTTTACGATTCTTATACTTGATTTCATTACCTCCGGGCTGGAAGTAGTAATTCTGAGGTGATATTCCATCAATCGAAGGACAATTATCTTGAATTGCTCTCGCTTCGCCAATAGTTATTGGCGGTCTATTTCTTTCATCCTCGCCAAGATTATGACGATCAACATTGATTGGAAGTTTAGTTATCAAAATAGAGTTTGACCCCATACCATCAATCTCTTTCTCTAAAGCCGCATCAAGCCCTTCGATAACTGAAGCGAGGGATATAACAGAACTAACCCCTATCATAACACCTAGTATTGTCAGACCAGCTCGTAACTTATTTGACATGATTGATGAAAGAGCCATAATAATGGCATCGCGAATTTCGATAGCGGTGAGAATCACTCTATTTCCTATTCATAACTCAGTGCTTTGATCGGATCTAAACGAGCCGCTTTCATTGCAGGGTAAATACCGAAAATGAGTCCCGTTCCTGTAGAAATTGAAAGACCTGCAAAAATCGCTAACGCGGACGGACTGATCTCCATATCAATCATCCCAACAAGCATCCGTGCCAGCAGAAACCCTATAACAATCCCAATTAGCCCACCACCTAAAGTTGTAGTAAGAGCTTCAAAAAGGAATTGAAGCATAATATGCCTTCGCCTTGCACCGATAGCCTTTCGTATCCCTATTTCACGAGTACGTTCAGTAACTGAAACCATCATAATATTCATAACCACAATGCCACCAACTACAATCGAAATCGAAGATATGCCAATCAATCCCAGCCTAAACACTCTCGTTATTGAATTAATCGTCTCAAGTATGTTATCAGCAGTTAAGATAGAAAAGTCATCAGGCTTGTTGTATGGAACGTGTCTTCGTGATCTAAGAATAACACGAATCTGATCTTGAGCCTCATTGAGACTGGCAACATCGTATGCTTTTACCATTATATTCATGCTTCTTCTTGGAACACCGAATTGTTTCACATGAACAGAGAAAGGAATGATGACAAAATTATCGGGATTATTACCAAACATTGCTCCCTGTTTCTTCGCAACTCCAATAATCTTATACTTATTTCCACCAATGCGAATGTATTTACCAATAGGGTCAAGTCCTTCAAAAAGATCCTCTTTGATGAAAGCACCCACAAAAGCGACTTGCCTACGATACAGGTCATCTTCGGGGGAATGAAACCTCCCTTCACTTACTTCAAAATCGACGATATCAATCATATTATATGTTGAGCCACCAATCATCACATTTCTAAGCGATCGTGAACCCGCCTTAACAGTTGCTGATCTGTACGCTCTAGGACAGACTTTTTCACACGCGTCACATTCTTTCTCAATTTGGTCAATAGCCCCAAGAGACAACGGCTTCCTCTTCATCGCTTCTCGCCATTGTTCATCTGAAGTAATCATACCTAATCTGGTAATGATAAAAGTCGAGGGGCCCATTCTGTCGAGCTGTCCTTCAATTGCCCCCATCATTCCTTCCAAAGCACTTATGATTGTCATTATTGATGTAACACCGATAATAACACCGAGTAATGTAAGGGATGTTCTGAGCTTATTTGCCCAAAGGGCACCAATTGCTATGCGATAAAGAGAAAAGACAACCATATATTAGCGACCTGCACGTTGCTCCTCTGGAATAATCTCATCACTATCAATTTGTCCATCAAGAATCGAAAGAACTCTGTGTGCATGTTCGGCAATATCTCGTTCATGAGTAACCAGAATTATTGTATTCCCTTGTCGATGAAGTTCATCAAAAAGATGCATTATTTCATGTGATGTTTTACTATCAAGGTTACCTGTCGGTTCATCAGCAAGCAATAATGATGGATTATTCACTAATGCTCGCGCTACCGCGACACGCTGTCTCTGACCTCCAGAAAGTTCACTCGGCTTATGTAACATACGATCGGTCAAGTCAACTTTGGCAAGCGCTTGTTCGGCCATCTGTTTACGAACTGATGCTGGTGACCCATTGTATATCAGCGGGAGCTCAACATTATGCAAAGCTGTAGCACGTGGTAGCAGATTAAACGTCTGAAAAACGAACCCAATCTCTCGATTCCGTATATTTGCCAATTCATCATCATTCATGGAACCAACCGATTTCCCATTGAGGCTATATTTCCCTTTTGATGGAGAATCTAGGCAACCGATCAAGTTCATCAATGTCGATTTCCCCGAACCGGATGGCCCCATAATAGCCACATACTCACCCTTTTCAATAGTGATGGAGACTCCCCGTAGAGCATGAACTACTTCAGCACCCATTTCATATGAACGCCAGAGATCTTTCGTTTCTATCAAAGCCATCCTATTTATCTCGCCCCTTTTTCTTCTTTTTCTCAGAGACGACTTCATCCCCCTCTTTGATACTACGCAAGACTCTATATGGTCCCGTTACAACTGTATCATTCGCTTTCAATCCCGAGAGTACCTCAATATATTTCTGGTCTGCAATTCCTGTTTTCACTTCAAGAAATGTTGCTTTTCCTTCCCTAAACGCATAGACCCCCTTAAGCTCTACTCTTTCATCTCTTTCAGTATCTTCAGACATACTCAAAGAGTCATCCTCCACGGCGTGCACACCATCTTCGGCACTCTTCTCTTGCTCCCCTGATTGAGCTTTTGCCAATGAATCAGCATCAAACGACCTCATTACAATCGCACTATATGGTACAGAGAGCGTATTGTTTCGCTTCTTTGAAGTAATATCCACCGTCGCCGACATCCCAGGACGAATCTTCACATTTGGATCATGAAAGATTACTTTAACTTTGAAGTTGGTCGATTGATCCTGACCGCCAAGATTTGAAAGAATAGCGGTGTTTCCAATTTCAACTACCTCTCCAGTAAAAGTAGTGTCCGGAAACGCATCTACTTCAATTTCTGCTTCCTGCCCTAATTCCAACTTTGCAATCTCAGTCTCATCGACTTCAACCTCGACCTCAAATACATCAAGGTTGGATATCGTCATTAACTTTCTCCCCTGAGTAAAGGCAGTCTGAGCGGCGGCAATCTCACCTACTTCACAATCAACATAAGTAAGTATCCCTGTCATAGGCGCGACAATTTTTGCTTTCTTTAGATTGTCGAGTTGTTTCTCATATCTTGCCTGAAACTGGCTTGCTTGAGCCTTTGTTGCTTCATACGATGATTTGGCTTTCAGATATGCGTAATGAGCATTGTTATAAGCAGTCTCTGAAGTTAAATCGCTCTTGTAGAGCTTCGCCTGACGATCATATTCTTCCTTGGCCTCATCCAAACTCGTCTTGGTACCTTCGAGGCGTGCATTAATTTCTAACACTGCATATCTGGCCTGATCTACATCAGACCGCAACTGCACAGTATCCAGAACAATTAATAGATCCCCCGACTGAACATGATCACCTTCTCGAACTTCAAGTGCTATAATTTCACCGTTTATCTGCGATGTTATGTCGACTTTTGTCTTTGGTTGTATCCGACCTGAAGCAGAAACGACTTCTACTAAATCTCGTTTCCGAGCCAAATCAGATTGCACCTTGATCGCTTTTGATGAACTCATATTGAGGTTTGCAACGACCAAAATGACAACAACCGCCACAACACCAACTATTATCAGGATTTTTTTCATACTCATAACTACTCTCGACTATCCATATTACTCATTATAACCTACATCTTCCCCATAGCATTTTCAAGTTCTGCCACTTTGATATTCAAATCAAAATCAGCTCGTATCCCGGCCACCTGTGCCCTTTTTAGTGATACCTGAGCATCTAATAGATCAAGAATTGTTGCGGCTCCTAAATTGTATTTTTCCTGTGTAATCCGAAGATCTTCCATAGCGGCTTCAATATTCTCACCTGCAACTTCCTGTTGCTCTTTCAGACGTTGGATATCCAAATATGCTGTTTTGATTTTACTTGCCACTCTATTTCTCTCATCAGCTAAGGCCGCACGAGCATTATTCAGATTCACCTTCGCATTTGTCAGACTCCTCTCACGGTTGAAACCGTCGAAGATATTCCAATTAAGACTAAAACCAACGCGAGTCGAACGCTCAGAGAAACCAAATGTTACAGTATCTCCCCTAGTTGCATCAGAGAAAGAAAGACTGGCAAAACCCGTTAGCGATGGTAAATATGCCGCTTTACTTGATCTCAATGCCTGCTTGGAAGCATTGATAGATTCTGACATAGCAAGAAGTGAAGGCTTATGTTTCTTGCCAAACTCAAGGGCATCTTTCAATGTGCCTTCATATTCACGAACAATGTAATCTGACGAAAAATCAACATCAGAACTTGGGTCAATCCCCACAACATAAGCTAATGTTGCTCGAGTAGTCGAAACTGCATTCTGCGTCGACAAGAATGCCAGCTTGTCATTACCGAACTGTACTTTTTGTTTGAGAACATCCGAGACAGATGCAGACCCTAGATCGTACTTTGATTGTATGAGTTTGAGTTGTTCCTCACTTCTAACAACAGCCTGCGAATCAACTGCAACCTTTTCTGCCGCGGCTAGATGTAAGTAATAGCTCGACTTTACCGAGAGAATAAGATCCTGTTCAGAACCAAGAACATCGAGACGGGCTTTTGCATGATCGCTCCGTGCTCCAAAATAATTAAACCAGTTGGGTAGGTTAAAGAGCGACATCTGCGCAGAGAATGCCAACGATTTACTGTTTCTGTCCTGATCTGGAAGGTTTACTTCATGTATTTGCGAACCTGTAACTTCTCTTCGAACTATCGGAACCATTACCGTGTCGCCGGCATTGTCGATAGCCTCAATACTATCAACCCTTAGAAAACTATGGGTGATTTCAACGTCGGACTTAATATTGCGAGACTTTGTTTCAGAGCTAGAATAGGAAGCATCAATTCGTGGAAGGAACGCTCCGAGGGCCGCTCTTTTATTGGCCGATGCCACGGACTCACTTCCCCGAGCACGTATAATCGATAAGCGGTTTTTCAAAGCTAGTTCAATGCAATCATCAAGCGTAAGAACCTGACCTGCATGAATTGACGACGTAATGACAAGACAGATAAACACAATTACAGTATGAGCGACAAACCTCATTATTTATTTTCTCCTTTAGGAAAACATTGTGCCTAGTGCACTTAAGGCAGTACCTATGGCAATCATTAAACCTAACGAAAGAAGTGAAAGGATATACCCTTTCTTCCTTGGCAAAGCATAAATTACAGAAAGACCTATTCCAAAAACGATTATTTCCCAGATATGAAAGACTGAAAACTTACTTAACACTTGATAGAGGGGAGATTGCATACCTTGATCTGCGACAAGAATCGCAAGTGAGTACGTTACCTCCATACTACCTTTAACTAGCATGAGTGGAAGATGAAGTAAAGACCCAATCATATAAAGAATTTCTCCGTAGAGAGACACAGAAAGCAACTGCTTAAAACTTGCTCTCCCTGCAAAAACAAAATTACCAAAGAACATTGCAAGAGAAGCGATTAGAAGCGGTGCTAACATCATTGAAAAAGATCCGCCCGCAAATGTCGACCACCATAACATTGCCCGCATCTGTTCCATAGACATTCCTGATTTTTCTAAGCTTTCAAGTGTCTTAGGATTGTTCAACTGCATATCCACAATCAAATCACCGGAAACATAGAAGAATCCAAGTATGATTATGAGCAGACTTAGATACGGAACTAATACTTTCGGATTCTCTTTGATCTCAGCAAAGAAATCCGCAGGCCTATAAAAGACTGCAACTATACCTGAAAATGACAAGCCTTTACGTGAGGTTGGTTTTGTCTCCACATTCACCTCATTAACAGATTCCATCTCATTCGCTCCTATGGTTTGAATAAACGAGTACTTGTAGAAAAAGTTTCATTTATGCAACACGTTTTGTTTAACACGAAAATCATGCTCAATTCATAGTACTTCGCATTGAAGCCCGTATTCAACACCAAATGAAAAAAGAGTGCTATCCGAATTCAACAGGATAGCACTCTTAGAGTACTCAATCAAGTTCGTTTTGTACTAGTTCGCGAACAAGGCAGGTCCAACAACCAATGCAACAATTGCCATCAGTTTAATAAGGATATTCATAGCAGGACCTGATGTATCTTTGAACGGATCCCCTACAGTATCACCGACAACAGCCGCTTTGTGTGCATCTGAGCCTTTACCACCATGTGCACCACTTTCGATGTACTTTTTGGCATTATCCCATGCACCGCCCGCATTTGCCATCATTAAAGCCATCATAACACCAGACATTGTTGCCCCTGCCAACATACCGCCCAAACCTGTTGCACCAAGCAATGACCCAACAATAATAGGAGCGAAAATAGCGACTAAACCAGGCGCAACCATTTGTTGAAGAGCACCTTTCGTAGCAATGTCTACACATCGTGCCGTATCAGGCTTCGCATTTCCTTCCATCAATCCAGAAATCTCCCTGAATTGCCTACGAACTTCTTCCACCATTTGTGCGGCGGCCTTACCTACAGCAGTCATTGTCAATGCTGCGACAAAGAATGGCAGTACACCACCAATAAAGAAGCCGATTACTACCTTTGGTTCTAATATATTAATAGACGTTAAACCTACTGCAATAGAATACGCGCTGAATAGAGCAAGAGCCGTAAGTGCAGCAGAGCCGATGGCAAACCCTTTACCTATAGCAGCAGTTGTATTACCCAAAGAATCTAGTCTATCAGTTATAGCTCGAACTTCTTTCCCGAGACCAGCCATTTCTGAAATACCACCCGCGTTGTCAGCAATAGGACCATATGCATCAACTGACATTGTTACACCAATAGTCGCCAACATACCAACCCCAGCAATACCAATGCCATACAATCCTGCAAACTCAAAACCGGCATAGATAGCAAAACAGATTACTATTATAGGAGCCAGAACAGACTCCATTCCCACTGCGAGACCACTGATAATATTAGTTGCTGCTCCAGTTTCTGAAGCCTCAGCTATTTTTCTGATTGGTTTTGCCGCAGTATAATATTCTGTCAACAGACCGAGTAGTATTCCCGCAACATTACCTGAAAGAATAGCCCAGAAGACTTGATGACTGATTCCTAGTTTGTCAATGATGAACCACGAAGCAACGAGCATCACAATAGCACCTACATAGGTCACCAATCGTAACGTTGAGGCAGGATTCATTTTTGAAAACACTCGTACTGATAGAATGCCAAGCATTGATGCTATCGCACCAAACGCAACGATAAGCAATGGAAGCTCCATATATGCTACAGTATTATTCATCATATTACGTGCGAATTCAGTAGCCCCGGAGAGCTTGTCGGCATTCGCAGCGATTGCCACAGTAGCAATAACAGAACCAACATATGATTCAAAAAGGTCAGCACCCATTCCAGCAGTATCACCTACATTATCACCGACATTATCAGCAATAACAGCAGGGTTTCTTGGGTCATCCTCTGGAATACCTGCCTCTACCTTACCGACCAGATCTGCACCTACATCAGCGGCTTTCGTGAAAATACCACCTCCGACTCGAGCAAATAAAGCGATAGTCGAAGCCCCCATTGCAAAGCCATTAATTACATGGGCAGTTGAAGGACTCTTTCCAAAAAAGTAGAATGTTATGCCAACACCGATAAGTCCTAAAGAAGCGACCGACATCCCCATTACTGCACCGCCGGAAAAAGCGATCGACAAAGCTTCAGGCTGTCCTGAATCTTTAGCCGCGGCTGTCGTACGAACATTAGCTCTCGTTGCCGCTTTCATCCCGATGAAACCAGCTAACATCGAACATGCCGCACCGCCAAGAAATGAGACAGAAGTGTAGCCTGGAATTTTCCATGTGAGAAGACCAAAAACAACTAAGATAAACACAACAAGAATTGAGTATTCTCGTTTCAGGAAAACCATTGCACCGTCATGAATGACATCAGAAATCTCTTTCATGAGGTCTGTGCCGGTCCCTTTACTTTTGATCCAAGTGAATAATATGAGTGCGAAAATCAGCCCTATGACACCTATGCCAGCTGATAAAAACCCTGTGTCCATCGCCAGGTTCTCCGTATAAAGTTAAAAACGTGAGTTACTTACAACACCTATTCTTGAGTAAAAATCAGTCAGGAATATATCCCGAGAGGGTCTTTTATGCAAGAGAAATATCCATCAGAACTGTATGCTTTTATAGTTTCATGAAAAAGCCGACACCTTTGCAGATGCCGGCTCAAGAAAATAACTTACAACTCACTCTACCTGCGTATCAAATCAACAGTAACCTTCGGAAATCCAAAATTTGGATCAACTGTGAACATCAGGTTATCCATCGTGAATTGCTGTAACGCAACACCTCCACTAACCTCTGTCACACTTGTAGGCATCTGCCTCAAATAGGCTATCAACGGGAAGTTTGTTGTATCAGTTACAAAATTATCAGGTTCCAAAGTAATAAATACCGTACCGATATTATCATTACCACTTGGCAACAGGTTCAAAGGTCCTGTTACACCACCTGGTAAAGAAGTGAAAAACTCATCACCAGGAAATGGCGGAACTCGTTCACTTAGTGCATATAGTGGCTGATCATCAGGAGCGGTTATATCTGAGAACGTACCCGTTGACAACAACCCACCATCAGCTCCATGAATAATCGTATCAAACTGGGTAGCCACCTTCCACGCAGGCGATGTCAACTCACCTACAGAAGCTCCCGCAGAGCTGATTATAGGTGCAACAACCCAACCTTTGTACTTCCAACCCATTGCTGAATAATCGAATAATCCAAAATCATCTTGGACAAACTGATCATAAGTCACGGTATCTAATGGACCTAGCCGGTAATTGATGTTTATGGATGTCGTCACATATGGAGAGCTTGAATCAGTATAGGTCGATTCGGTTAATACAACAGTGAAAGCTGTGAACGTATCTAAGCCTAAAATCCGCTGTACTGGAACCATAGAATCAATTCCGATCCAAACTGTACTCGTCGTATCAGTCTTCCCTGCAGGAAGTTCATTAATCATTGTAGTGTCAATTGTATAAGAAATCACTGCAAAAGTATCCTGCAAAGTCGTAGTCTGCATCAAATATGAAGCAAACCATATCCCCGCACCGTTATTTGCGGTTCTGTCAGTATCCGACATTGTTTGCATATTGAAACGAACAGTTGTATTCCACATCGAATCTGACATCGGAAAGACCAACTCAATAGGATTATCGTCTGGATTCGTTATATCATCAACCAGCATAACAGGTCCCGGGGAGGACAGGTTATCATCTGGCTCTACCTCAATAGATACCAAAAGTTTATCAAAGCTCAGAATATCAGAATCAAGAATAAACTCATTGCTATCAGCCCGTAAAGTACCATCAGCATTAAGATAATTCCTGGTATCGGGGTCATAATTAAATTTCCCTAACGATGTACTGTCTGTACCATCAACAACCCAAAGCTCATAGGCCATTCCAGCCGGTGCTTTAGGTAACATTTGACTTCTCAAGAGTAACGAACTGTTACCCACCGATGTGATAATATCCTCAGGTTGTGAACAGCCAATATACAGACTGACGCCAACAAGGGCTAAGACAATGAACATCACACGCTTAACACGCATTGTCATATATGAGATCCTCCTACCCATCTATCAGAACAACAATCATTTACGTTCAACAGGCACAAAGTATAACTTCAATTCAACCATAGTGTCAAGCCCTTATTTCCTATGGTGTTTCCTTTTCAAATAGACGCACAAAAACCGTTCATATCTAAAGATATTTTACAATCAGGACGATAAGCGAGATAATGAGAGATTATCTAAACTTTAGGAACATGTATACCAATGTCAACATCACTATGTCCGGAATGTAAGTACGAAGGCTTAACAAACGGAAGCGATCTCTGCCCAAATTGTGGAGCCAACTGGTCGAAAAAAGAAAATGACGACTTTAGTTTCAGGGTTTCTCAGCAGACAAACTGCGAAATGGAGCTTGGTGATGATGACCTTGGAATTGAAACACCCGAGCAACTCCTTGAAAACAATGCCTCTGACCCAAAAGATAGCTATTTAGATGAAAAATTAGAGAGCAATTCCCATGAAGGAACAATTGGCAGTACTGAACCTATACTCCCGGAGCAGGTAGAAACTGATTCAGCCAATACCAATCTCTCCCCTATTGGCAATACATCTGCCACCTCTTTCAATGATTCCAAAAGCACAGATCATACAGATAATTCTATACCAAAGCTCTCTGACAATGAGCTCAAAGATATTGAGAATAAGCTCTACGGGAATAATCACCAGAAAAAAACTGAAACACAAGAAAAGGACATAACTGAGACAATTAGCTCTAAAGCTCCTGATCGTCCTTTTGACAGTGAACCTATAGTCCCACCAAAGAGGGACAAAGCAGAAAAGCCAAAACTCTCTGATATTCCTGACAATCTTCCACAACCCAAAATGGCATCGAGAGGTCGCGGTATTGCATATTTCTACAAGAATTATATCAAACTTGTAGGGATGCAGGAACTGCACGCAGATGATGAGATGAACATCGCTGGAAGAGCATATTCTCTCAAGCCAAAACGATTCAATTAAACTGCCGTTATAACCTTGGCAGGAACTGCTTTTGTACTATTGCTTGTAGCTGTTGGAAGTTTGTTTCTCAATTCAGAACATATTTCATCAGAAGGGAACCTTGCAGGAATAGTTCTGGACGAAAACGACCAACCATTTATTCAAGGTGTTGATGTTTATATTCCAGAATTAGACATGAAGTTGAAAAGCAATGCAGAAGGATTCTTCAAAACAGGTCCAATTGCGGCTGGCACCTATAAGGTGATATATTCCTACAAGGGAACTGAGCTTGGGACAGAATATGCAACAGTAACAACCTCTAAGATAAGCATGATGGCACTAAGACCGACACTCTTTGAGGAGCAGGTCCCATCTCAAGTCAACACAAACACTAAGCAAACACAGCAATTCAGCTCTGTACAAACGGAATCTACTCAAAAAACTAAACCTAAGACCAAAGCGCGGAAACCAAAGAAATCACGCAAGAAAAAGACTACCAAACAATCAAAATATGCATCTTTGGATTTGCAAACAAATATCAGAAATGCACAAATCAGCTTGGATGGCAAAAGTATCGGCGTAGGTGATCTGACTTACAATAATCTACAGCCGGGAGAACATAGATATACTGTTTCAAGTGACGGATATGAACCAGTGACAGGGATCATAAGTCTTTCTAGAGGTAAAACAACCTCTCTCTCAATTGAAATGGTTGTTGCTAATGATATACCTGAACAACAACAAACAGGGCCAGATTATTATCAATTGGGGATGGAGGCTGCCCAGAACCATCAGAATGAAACAGCACTATCTTATTTTACTAAAATGATCGATGAACAGCCTGATCACGCAAGCGCTTATATAGCCAGAGGTGATATTTACAGTATGGACAAAAACTGGCAATCAGCTCTAAATGACTACTTGAGTGCAGGCTTGATCCTTCGCGAAAACGGTGATTATCAGAGCGCAACAACAGCGTATAATAGCGCAATCAAGATCAATAAAAAATCAGTCGTTGCTCATATCGGACGAGGTGATTGCTTCCTTGCTGAGAATGAGCCTCGTGCCGCCATAATGGACTATGAAGCGGCATTGAAGTATGATAAGCACAGCGTTGAAGCATATTTTGGGCTTGGATTGGCTCGCTTCAATCAAGGATCATACAAGAAGGCGAGCAAACACTTTGAAGATGCGCGTACACTTGATACAGGAAACCCTGAGGTCTACGAATACCTTATTCTCTGCTATTCTGCAACTCAGGACGAAAAGAATCTACGGAAAAGCTTTGAACGATATGCACAAATTGCTTCTGCTGAAGAGTTAGCCCAAATGCGTGCAGATTCAAAGTTCGAAAACATTTGGACTGTCCTAGAAAATGAATAAGATAACGTATCGACGTGCCAGAGAAAAAACTGCGGGATCAGATAAACTAAACTGTTGGGAATTCATGAACTGTGGTCGTGAAAAAGGCGGGGTCATGGCCGAAATCCTTGGTGAATGTCCAGTCCCTACATCATTCCAGTTTGATGGGTGCAATAATGGCAAGGGTGCAGGAAGAGTGTGTTGGATGATCCCCAACTCAGGGTGCCGAGTCAAAAGCGGAAAATGCAACTCAACGCATAAATGCCATGAATGTGAATTCTACCGAAGAGTCCTTTTTGACCGCGAAGATGCTATGGAACACTGCTATTCATTGGCTAAAACCTGCCAATAGCACAATTTACACCTCATCAAATTATCACATTAGACAAAACACACTAACAGTTTCTCACTTGCAGGTAAACTTTTCGCATACTATCTTCGTCTAATCATTTGTTCGAAAAAACATTCAGATTGGAGTCGATTCTATGCGTCAGTTACTTATTATCTGCCTTTCTTTGGTTACGCTGTTTCTTGTTTCTTGTACTGCTGAAATGGAACCAGAGCCTAAACAGCATGTTGAGTCTCTGCTGAACAAAGGTGAATACATCCCCGACATCGGAACATTCTTGCAAATAGGCGCATGTTCACCGGCAGGTTATACGTGGGATGGAAAAACTGTCTTTTTCCGCTCCTCAATGTCTGGGGCTTCTCAAATCTATAGAATCACAGAAGAAGGCTGGCCATATCAATTAACGACTTTTGATGATGGTATCGACTTCTTTTCGCTTAGCTGGGATGGAACTATGGCTATTGTCGGTGCCTCCACAGGTGGGTCTGAACAATCCCAACTCTTTCTCATGGATACTGAAACGGGACGCGTACTCCAACTCACATCCGTTGAAGATGTCCAATATGGTTCTGTTACATGGGCACCTGACAGCAAATCAATTTTCTTCCGCTCAAATGAAGAAAATAAAAAAGACTTCTTCTTATACCGCCTTGATATTGCAACAGGATACTACAAAAAAATATTCGGTGATGTTGATAACGGTGTGACTGGATACAATGCTATTGCAGATGTATCATCTGATGGCAGTCATATGCTTATCTACAACTACACTTCCAACGTCAATAATGACCTCTATTTACTCGATCTCAATTCGTTGGAATATCAAAAGATCACTGAAGATGATAACGATGTCATCTATGACTCCCCAACACTCATGCCTGATGATAAAACAATATGGCTTACCTGCAATAACAACAAAGATGGCATTACCCGCTTGGCTAAAATGACAGTTGGCTCTCCTGATGTTGAATTCATTGATGACGGTTGGCTGGAACAAAAATGGGAAGTAGACGGGCTTTCCTTCTCTCGTGACTATAAGTATATGTCTGCGGTAACAAATGAAGATGGGTATGCCAAGCTCCATATTCGCGATGTAAAAAGCGGACAAAGGCTTCCCTCTCCTCCTTTAGAGGGGATTCAAGGTATGGCAAGTTTCGACAGAAATGGCAGTTGCATTCTTTCTTTTTCTTCAGCAACATTTGCACCCGAGGTCTGGCAGTGGACACCGGCTAGCGGTACTCTCAGGCAACTTACATTCTCAATTTATGCAGGTATAGACAGAAAGATATTCCGAGAACCTCAACTCGTTCATTATAAGAGCTTTGACGGTTTAGAAATCCCCGCATTTCTCTACCTTCCTTCTGATTACAAAAAAGGAGAAAAAATACCATTCATTATCCATGCTCATGGTGGACCTGAAGGGCAAACTCGGCCGTATTTCGTTCGTAATATTCAATACCTGATGCTAAATGGTTATGGGGTTCTCGCGCCGAATCCGCGTGGCTCTGCAGGATATGGAAGAGAATACTTGAATCTGGACAACTATAAAAACCGCAAGCATTCACTTATGGATTACAAAGCAGGAGTTGAGTGGTTGATCGACAACGGGTATACAAAACAAGGTATGCTCGGCATTAGAGGCGGATCCTACGGAGGATATGTTGTCCTTGGAATGATAACAGAATATCCTGATCTTTTCTCAGCAGCATGCGATGTCGTTGGGATAGCTAATTTTAAGACCTTTCTGGAAAACACGAGATCATACAGAAGAGCCTTACGTGAATCAGAGTATGGACCTCTCTCTGATCCTGACTTCCTCAGAGAGATATCACCTATTCATAAGGCAAACGTAATCAAAACACCACTATTGGTAATTCACGGAGAAAATGACCCACGAGTTCCAGTCGATGAAGCTAGGCAGATTATTCGTGCTGTAAGACGCAATGGTGGAGCTATTGATTCATTGATTTTCCCTGATGAAGGTCATGGAGCAAGCAAGCGAGTAAATGTAATTGCAGAATACAGAAAACAGGTTGATTTCTTCAATAAATACCTAAAACCGAATAAGATATCTGGAAAACGGTAGTAGA
>JAJRUL010000190.1 GCA_024277795.1 Candidatus Zixiibacteriota bacterium | reverse complement strand
CCATAGAGCGGACAGCGCGGATTATTTCACCGGGATGAGTTGCGTTTGTCAATTCTTTACGAAATGAATCAAAACGTAACATTTCAGCAAGAGCTTTAAACACTTTTAGGTACTGATTGTCTTCATACGGGGGGGCCGCCATAATAAAAAACAGATGGGATGGTTGGTTATCCATAGATCCGAAATCGTACCCTACAGTCGAACGACCGAACCCGATCATAAATTCTTTCGCATGTTTCGAACGGACATGAGGGATTGCAACGCCATCCGTAAGACCTGTGCTGGCCTGTTTTTCACGGTTGACAAAATCGAGCAGGAGTTTGTTGCGGTTGCCGACACGACAGTTTTCGTCGAGCAGATCAACCAACTCAAAGAGGATTTGAGCTTTGCTACTTTGACGCCAACGCTCGATCGATTCCTCTTCGGTCGGAGGATCAATCACTGTGGTCATCTCAAGCAGGATCATGCTTTCTTTCATCGCACGTGAAATAGTCATACTAACAATATCGACAACAATCGTTTACGCTTAAGTTAGTATAGCGCATCACAGCGTAACTTGTCAACGAGTGATTGTTGACTTTGGTGTCGCAGTTTTGTAGTGGTAGTGTGAACTTTGTATCAGATCAAGTAAGAGCCCACCAGCCGATCTCTTTGAGATCTTTTGGTGGGGGACTTTTATCTTATGGTAAAGTAGCAGAATTGGCCTATGCAGGTACAGATTCTTTCCCGCATAACTCGTTTCAGCCTCGCTTGACATTACCTGCTCTCAGATGTACTTTTCCCGTTGAAAAATAAGCTCATCTTGGGTCTCTTATGTTGAAGCCGAAGTTGCCGATAATTATATAGATAACAAAGGTTTATGGATAGACAGTGGTAAATTATTCAGAAGTTAAACGAACTCATACCTGTGGACAGCTTCGTTCGGAGGATATCGGGACTGAAGTCCGTCTCAATGGTTGGGTAAACAGCTACCGAAATCTCGGTGGACTTTTCTTTATTGATTTGCGGGATAGATACGGCCTTACTCAGGTTGTAATCAATCCTGAGAGTTTTGATAGTGAGATGCTGGCCGAAGCAAACCGCGCCCGCCATGAATTTGTCGTCGCGATAGTAGGGAGAGTGCAGGCTCGTCCTGATGGGACGGTCAATGACAAGATGGATACGGGACATATTGAAGTAAATGCAACCGCGTTTTATATTCTCTCAGAATCGAAAACCCCACCGTTTGAGATTGAAGAAGAGACTAATGCGAGTGAAAAACTGAGGTTTGAATATCGCTATCTTGATTTGCGACGGAAACCATTACAGGATCGGATTCGTTTCAGACATGAAGCAACACTCTGTGTGCGAAACAGCTTGACCAAGCTCGGATTTTATGAGATTGAAACCCCACTTTTGATTCGTTCCACTCCCGAAGGGGCTAGGGATTATGTTGTACCGAGTCGTGTACAACCGGGTAAGTTCTATGCTTTGCCACAATCGCCTCAGCTTTTCAAACAAATCCTGATGTGTTCAGGGTTCGACAAATATTTTCAGATTGCACGTTGTCTTCGTGATGAAGATCTACGTTCTGATCGTCAACCTGAACATACACAAATTGATTTAGAGATGTCGTTTGCAACTCCTCCCGATGTTTGGGCTGTTGCTGAGCAAGTGATGGCTGATTTGTTTAAGACTATGCTTGATGTTGACCTTGTAACCCCATTCCCTCGTGTGGAATATAGTGAAGCAATCCGTCGTTGGGGGAGTGATAAACCTGATTTGCGCTTTGGTATGGAACTAGTTGATCTTTCTGATATTGTTTCTGACTGCGACTTCAAGGTCTTTGCCGATAATGTACAATCGGGTGGAGTCGTTAAGGGGATTGTTCTTGAGGGTGGTGGCAAGCTCTCGCGTAAGCAGATTGATCTCCTCACAGATGTAGCCAAAGCAAACGGTGCTGGAGGGCTTGCGTATATTCTACGAGCAGAAGCGGGGGATAAATCTCCAATTCTCAAATTTATTGGTGAGACTGTCAAGGATAAGCTGTGCGATGCTTCAGGGGCAAAGCAGGGAGATGCGTTGTTTATTATCTCTGATAAGCGCGAAAAGACAGAACATATATTGGGTCAGCTTCGTTTACATTTGGGAAGAGAGCATAATTTGATTGATCAATCCAAATGGGTTTTTCTCTGGGTTACCAATTTCCCAATGTTTGAATACAGCGAAGATTCAGATACATTGCAGGCCGCACATAACATTGTGTCGCATCCAATGGAAGAGGATGTTACTTTATTGTATGAAGGTGAAAAGTCTGATCTACCGTTGTCAGATCCTGATCATCCGTATCGTCGTGCCCGTGCTCAGCAGTATGACCTTGTTCTTAACGGGTGGGAGATGGCTTCAGGCGGTCAGCGAATTAATAGGCGTGATCTACAAGAGAAAGTACTTGAGATTCTCGGAATGGATCAAAAGCGCGCTGACGCGATGTTTGGCTTTTTGCTCAGAGCTTTAGAGTACGGTGCGCCGCCTCATGTTGGTGTTGCCGCAGGTTTAGATCGGATTATCGCTTTGATGACTGGGACAGAATCGATTCGCGATGTTATCGCATTTCCAAAGACGACCAATGCTTTGTCGTTGATGGATGGTTCGCCAACATATATTGATGAGACACAGTTGAAGGAATTGGGTTTGAGTTTGAATCAGGAGAAAGAGGCATAAGAGCCGTCGTATGAGTGGCAATTCTGAAGATATTATTATTCGTTCGTTTAGTACTGAAGGAATAGATCAACGGTTGTTGTTCGGACAAAACGATGTATTCCTGCGGATGATTGAATCAAGGCTTTCGAGTAAGTTAGTTGCCCGAGGTGATGAAATATCGGTTGAAGGTTCGCATGATGTTGTCGAGCAGATTTTGAGAGTCCTTCATGATTTATCAACAAGGTTGCGTCAGGGAGATTTGATTTCAGAGCAGTATCTTAATTATGCGATAACGATGGTCAAGGAGAACGGTCAAGGACCTGCCGATGATATCAGTAGGCAGAGCTTGTTGACGAGTGCTCTTCGCAAGGAGATCAAGCCGAGAACTGTTGGGCAGACACGCTATGTTGAAGCTATAGATAAGAGCGATTTGGTCTTTGCTATCGGGCCTGCAGGAACAGGAAAGACATATCTCGCTGTTGCGATGGCTGTTGCTGAGTTAAAGGCGAATCTTGTGAATAGAATAGTCTTTACCCGTCCCGCAGTTGAGGCAGGAGAGTCTTTGGGTTTTCTCCCTGGGGATGTGCGGGCGAAAGTGGATCCGTATTTGCGTCCTGTTTATGATGCTTTGAATGATATGCTTCAACCTGATAAGATCCGAAAGCTGTTGGAGATGGATATCATTGAGATCGCACCATTGGCTTTTATGCGAGGTCGGACACTCAATGAGGCATTTGTCGTTTTAGATGAAGCTCAGAATACGACGACTGCTCAGATGAAGATGTTCCTTACCCGAATAGGGGAGCACTCTAAAGCAGTGATTACCGGGGATGTTACGCAAATTGATTTAGATGATCGTCGCAGGTCGGGGTTGTTAAGTGTACAGAGAATCCTGAAAGGAATCAGGGGAATAGAGTTTGTACATTTGACTGATAAGGATGTTGTCCGTCACCGTTTGGTGCAGGATATAATTAAAGCGTATGACCGCTACGAGTCGCGCAAACACAAGGAATAGTGGGCCTGATATGAGGCCAAATGTTTTCATTATTACTACATATTAAAAGGAGCGTTAAGCGTCTGCTCAAAGTTCAAAGTGAGAGCAGGCAACGACCAACGCGAACTCGTCGATCTCGAGCACTGAAACTGCTGATGTTGCTCGTCTTCTCGACGGTAATAGGCATATTCTATCCGGGCGAGAGCCTCTTTGATCCTTTTGATGTTCCTCGTCGTGGGGAGGTTGCTCTTGAAGATATTATCGCTCCTTTTACGATTACTGTACTTAAGACAGAGCGAGAGCTTGAGGATGAGCGAGATGATGCCCGCCTGACAGTACCGTTTGTCGTTGATTATGACTCTACTGCCGAAGCGGCTGCTTATGAACAGCTCAACGGTTTTCTTGCAATGGCTGATTCATTGGGGGGAGGAGCAGTAGTTGATTCTCTCGGTTTTGATACAACAGAATCAGTTGTACGGGAGGTTGATGTTGAAAGAATATCATCTACATATCCGATGCTTTCACGGTCGGCTATCGAGCAATCGTTAAGACGGTCTGATCTAAAGGAAGTCGGTGAGATTTTATCGGGGATCTACAGGAGCCAGATATATAAGATTGGTGTCTTGCCACAGAAAAACTCACTTCCAGAAAGTCGCAACAAGCATGTTTTGATGAGGCGAGGAGAGCGTGAGACAATTCATCTGCGTGAAAAGCTGTTATATGTCGAGTTAGCTAATGTGAAACTGTTGTCTGCTCTTAATGCTTTGTATGCAACCGATTCAATAGATGTCGAATACTATTATTTGGTAGGGCGGAGTTTTATTCAGCCTAATTTGAGAGTTAATTCTGCTGAACGGAAGCGTCGATTGCGTGAAGAGCTTGACCAGATTTCTGCTGTGAAAGAGGTTGTCGAAAAAAATGATATAATTGTTCGTGCAGGAATGAGGATACAAGAACGGCAGGAGCGTATTCTCAGGGAGATGGTACGCCTTCAACGTGGGGAATCCGCAGGCAAAGGGTGGTTGGCTACTACAGCACCTGCAATATCGCGTACCCTGTTGGTGATAGCAGCATTTTTCACGTTATACCTGTTTCTCTATTTTTTCCGTCGAGAGGTGTACTACTCCAACCCAAAGATTCTTACTATTTTTCTGGTTTTTATCATTGAACTTGCCCTGATCTATGCTGTGGACCATTGGGCTTTATCATATTACCTGTATCCTGTTGCATTTTTGCCTATGATGATAACAATTCTTTTTGATGCGGAGTTGTCTGTTTTAGCGACTATTGTGATGGCGGTTGTCTTGGGAATTATGCAAAGGTTTGACTTTACGATTGCCTTGATGACTATTGTGGTTGGTATTGTTGTGTCGTTTACGTCACATCAAGTCCGCCGTCGTTCACAATTCTTCCGTATTATGCTCTTTACAAGTATGTCGTATGTCATCTTTATTTTGTTGGTTGAAACAATGAAATTGACTGCGACTGAGGATTTACTTAATGATATGGGGTTTGGTTTGGTCAATGGTCTATTGACTGTGTTACTGGCTATCGGTCTGTTACCTGTTTTTGAATCACTTTTTGGTATTACGACAGACATAACGTTGTTAGAACTCTCCGATTTGAATCATCCTTTGTTGAAGCGACTAGCTCTGGAAGCACCGGGAACGTATCACCATTCGATCATTGTAGGGAATCTCTCAGAAGCTGCGGCTGAGGCGATCGGGGGAAATTCTCTGCTTGCTCGTGTTGGTGCATATTATCATGATATAGGTAAGATGGAAATTCCTGAGTATTTTGTGGAAAATCAATTAAGTGTCAAATCAAAGCATGATTCACTGACACCAACCATGTCATCTCTTGTGCTATCATCTCATGTCAAGAATGGTCGCATCTTAGGTGAGTTAGCAGATATTCCTGATGATGTCCTCAATTTTATTGAGGAGCATCATGGTACTATGGTTCAAAAATACTTCTATGATCGCGCCCAAAAACAGGGGGATGAGAACATTTCAATGGACAAGTTCCGTTATCCGGGACCGAAGCCACAAACAAGGGAGACCGGGATTGCGATGCTTGCTGATGCCGTTGAGGCGGCTAGCCGTACACTAGACCAACCAACTCCTGCTCGTATTGACAATCTGATTCAACGAATAATAAACGACCGTTTCCAGTCGGGGGAGCTTAATGAATGTCCACTAACTCTTCGTGATTTGGCCGGGATCAAGCGAGCTTTTGCACAGGTCCTTATCGCCTCATTCCACCATAGAGTTAAGTATCCGAAATCTCCTGAAGAGGAAGATGATTGATGGTTCTAAGATTGCATAAAGAGGCAGATGTTCGACTACCTCGCAAGAAAATGTCTCTGCTTTTTGATTGTATTGTTGAAGAAGAGGCGGACCCCGACGGGCGTGGAACAATCAATGTTATCTTTTCAGATGATAGGCTCTTATCATCATTGAACAAGCAATATCGAAAAATCGACCGTCCTACCGACGTCCTTTCATTTAATCTTGATAGCACGACTGATGAAGAT
>JAJRUL010000189.1 GCA_024277795.1 Candidatus Zixiibacteriota bacterium | reverse complement strand
CGAACAAGAACGGGTGGTCGTGCAATCCTTCAGGAACCACTTTGAACGACTGGTCATCAAC
Organism: Candidatus Zixiibacteriota bacterium; assembly: GCA_024277795.1. Taxonomy (GTDB): domain Bacteria; phylum Zixibacteria; class MSB-5A5; order GN15; family FEB-12; genus JAJRUL01. Next base: position 7,538 of record JAJRUL010000189.1, on the reverse strand, counting down.
GAACGAAAACTTCACGTTCACTTGGCACACGCTCCTCCTCTCTTCCTCTCCAGAAGCAAGGGGAAAAACCAGCACCTAAACCCCTGTTCTTCCCCCCCAGGGCTCGATTTGCTTTGTTATTGTTGTTGCTTTGTTATTGTTGTTGCTTTGTTATTGTTGTTGCTGCTGTCGCTGCCGTGTTCTCGCGTTCTTGTGTTTCTTGGATTCTTGCTTCTTGCTTCTTGCTTCTTGCTTCTTGCAACGCGTTCGATTCTTTCAGCGATTTTCTCGAGTAATTCGTCCCAACTTAGCTCTTGCCATTCCTGGTCGATGCGGACGAAGAACTTTTCGCGGAACGGCCGTGTCCACGTGAACCACAACACGGCGAACGGGTGCTTGGAAGAACCGAACTGCTTCGAGAGCTGTGCCTTGCCAATCCTCTTGCCAGACGTGAACAGCTTGTGATTCACCGCAACAACACTGTCCTCGAAACCGTCAACAACCACGGCCACGTCGTGAGGCTTGCCGCTTTGGCGACCATTGCCAGGGCCAGAATTGCCAAGGCCAGAAACAAACGAGTCACGGAACTGACCAACCACGGCCACAGCAAAGGGGGGCGACGGGGGGTTTAGGTGTTCGATTCGTTGCAGTTCCCCCCCCAGAACGATCTGGGCGTATGCTTCGCCTATTTTTTCTAATTCATGAGTGGTTAGCGTGTTTTCTATGCTTGCGTATTTTTGTGCATGGTTGTGTTTTGCGGTATACAGGCTTTGCGTGGTTACTTCTGGCCAGTCTAGAGCTATTTCTGAAATGGGCAGGTTTTCAATGGTTGCGTGGATTGGTCTTAGTTGTTTTTTAGAATTGCTGCGTCGTATTGGTCTTGACCACAAGAACAGGCTCGTTAGCAGGCGAGCGTAGGGCTCATTTACTCCTTTCTCATGCACCCAGTACTTGAAGAAAACATCCCTCAACGCGCGGAAACGGGAGAACGTTTTATCGTCGTTCTTGGCGTCATATACGATGTCATAGTGTTCTTCTTTTTTCTTAATCGATTCTTTAACTAGACTGGCTTCTATTTTTTTGTAGATAGAGAACGCATAGTGTTGAAGATCCGTAATGAATCTCGTTGAACCTGGAATGTTCAGAGCAGTTACTGCGGGGCCCAAGTGACTAGCGTATTTCACGATTAGCCCCATTTCTATTGCTTTTTTGGCGATTTTTTCCGCTAGTTCTTGGAGTTTTTCAGGGGGATACTGCATAGTATCAACCCCGCCAGAGTGTTTTAGGCGTTCAATGTTCTTGTCTTTCTCTTTAATGTACCATTTCCTAAATTCCTCGTCCTCGTGTAGTTTGAAAAGAACATAGCCAAGGGGTTGTCGGAAACGGGAGTATAAAATGCAGCGAGTGATTCTCCGTTCAAAATCTTGCCCTGCTGTTTCTAGAAAACCATGCGTGGCAACATATTCCGTGAGTTCTGGCGAAATGAAAAAGAAATTCACTTGTTGGGCCCTAATAACTCGGAGAATGTTTTCAATAGCGTCCATCGTTACTCGCGAGTCTTGGCCACTGAGCTTCGTAGATTCGTCTTGGATCACTATGTCGCCGGGTTTGAGTTCGGGTAGGATAAGCCTGGTGCCTGCAAACCCAAACGTAACATGGATTCTACTGTCAAGACCCGCTTCTTTGAAGAATTTTCTAAGAATTATTGCTGCTTTCTGTACAACTTCGCTTTTACCGGATCCCGTGGGACCAAACACGTTGATGACAAGGTTTTGTTTCTTCTCAACGGTATAGCGTAGTTCTTGGATGAAAAGTGAAGTCACGTTTCTGCGAAAAGCATACTTGAGCTTGGCATCTGTTTTCTTCGAGATCGCCCATTGCATTCTTTCCACTGGCCGGAACTCAAACAGTCAAGACACCTCCGTTTCTCATAAACTTTATTTTTGAGAATGTATGTTCTATAAGCATGGAACAATCATACGAAGCCCTTGGAGTAAAGGCGTTATTCGAGTTAGCACTAAAAGAAACGGGAAGGGAAAAAGTTGAGCAAGTCTTGAGAACACTGATTTCCGAGCAAAAAAGGGGACGCCCGGATCTCATAGAGTTCATTATTGAAAACGCAAACAGGAAAAGAGAAGAGCAGCCCCTTGGAATCATCGCAGCAATTAACACGGTCAGAAAGATTTCGAACGCCACGTGGTACCGTTTGCTTGAAAGGAAAAACGAAATACCAGAAGACGTGTTTGACGATTTTTAAAAAATAAGGAAAGCAGCGAAAGAAGGAAAAGACCTAGAAATGCTGGGAAAACTAGCAACAAAGTGGAACGCGAAGTTTCCCATGCACATTTAAGACTCACCTCTTTGTTTTTGCCTGCTGGGCTTAGGAGGCAAATCGTTTGCCAATTTCAACACACTTACCTCATCTCCGTCTGCCTGTCTAAACCTCACCTCTGTTCCGACACCTCCCAAGTCCTTTACTTCAGCAGATTCTATGGGAGAAGAACTTTCTACAATAATGGTTTCTTGCTCACCCTTGTGAGGACGGGAGCGTTCTACTGTTAGCACGCTTTTACCAGGATCAGCGTTATCATTAATGGAGTGAGTCAGCGATTCGACAGAAAGATTGCCGTAGACAGAGATTCTTGGTTGAGACGTGGCCGCGCTGACCTCTTTGTTTCTCTACCCCCGTAATTCGCGAGCGTCACGTCTTGTCTTGCGAACTTGCTTTCTTTTCTTCTCGCTCATGCGTCTTTTTGCTCTTGGTCTTTTTCCTTTTCCCACTTCTACTCACCTTCTGGTATAAAAACAAGAATGCGTACTTTGGAACTAGAGGATATCTAATGTTTTCTAAGAAACGGTTATTCAAGAACCCACGGATCACTTCGATCAACACGATAAATACTGTTGGCAGCCCAAAAATGATACTCCATGTCAAAATTTCAAACGGTGTGACTTCTTTTTCCAAGCGAATCTCGAACTCGAATTTCTCGCTGGGATATTTGGTTCGATTATGAGCAAAGATCTCTATTGAAACGTCAATACTGTTGTCTGCATTTGTGTCCCAATCCATAGGAATAGTAATGATTCTCCATTCTCCTGGAGGGACGATTTCGTCAACATCATAATCGCGAAAATATGGTGAACCCGGGTCGCCCTTGACAAACAAGGAAAAACCACCGATCTTTGGAGGGTCCTTCAAGACCTCGGTAGCGTTATACCCCGGCAAGTCAATATTGCCGAGAGACCTAAACTTAATTATAATGTCATCGTTTTCTTCAAATACTGTAGGGGACCATGAGATCTCGACCCAGGCCCCTATTTCGTGAGATTTATCGCCGCCGATAAAGGACCCGATAAACGTGGCCAGTAACAATATGCCGATTAATAATAGAAAAATGAAAATATTACGCAATGGCCTCACCTCCTTCAGAACCGCTAAATTCAATGTCCATGCCGATTGCTTTTTTCAAAACAGGAAGGGGGTCTACTCGTATACCAACTTGGAACGCGGATGCTTTGATTGCTAATAGCACGTAAAGATCCCATTTGATTTTCAAGTTCTTGAACTTTTTAGATAAAAATGCTTCACTTTCAGGAATGAGAGAGGGGAACTCTCGTTTCTTCTCAAGGAGATCTCTTGTGTCGTTGAGGCCCTTTCCAACATGCATCATGTCAGCTATGAGTCGCTGCGGGATCCTACGAACATCTCCGTTCGTCGTAATGAGTTGTATGAAGATCGGAACCGCTTCGGCAAAGTCTTGGTCGTCTCTGGACATGAGACGAATGAGTTTTGCCCAGAAACGTTGCTCTGATGCCCTGTCTGCCCTGACGGCCTGGTCGGCATATTTCGATGCAAATTCTATTAGATCTTCAATTGCGTTGCCCATGCTGGCCATGCTCATTTCATACCACCTTCTTAGTTTCGCTCGCTCCTTGCGAATACGATATGACTTTGTTCACCCAACTGCTCACAATTATCGCAACAACAATTATAGCGATAAGTAGCAATATGGCAACGACTGGGTGGAGTACAGCAAAAGCAGAGCTAAACCAGCGAATAGAGTAAATCAGTAGCCCAAAAAGCATGAGAAAAGTAAGCCCTTGGAACAACGGGGGTAGCACCACATTCCAGTTCACTTTTTCATTTTCACGAATAGTGCCAGATTGAGGCAGACCAGTCTCAGGGTCATGGTTCAAAATATTCACCTCATAATTTGTATTCATATGTCGAGCAATGCCCTCATAGACCCGCTCGTTAATTGTTTCAGAGACTTGCATGAGCTCTTCGTACATTCCTGCATGCGACCGCTCCAGGGCGATGATGCGGTCTCGTAATTGTGCTTTCTCGTCCCGGAGTGATGCGATAATTTGCTGAGAATGAAGTATTTCATTCATTTGCTCATCAGTGATTTTTTGTCCCCTCAAGTTTTCCAACACTTGCTTGTACTGTGTTATCAATGTCTGGATTTTTTGCTGATCCTCGGCGATTGCTTTCTCGATCTCGGCTTTTTTCGAGAGATATTCTTTTCTCGCTGCATCGAATTCATTTTTTGCATGTTTTTCTTCTTTTTCAAGGCTTGAGAGGTTTTCAAACTCCGCGTTGTGGACGCTTTGAATCACTTCGTTCTTTTTTTTCTGCCAAGTTTTTTCTTTCATTTTCATGTTTTCGAAGTGCAGCATGATTTTTTCCCGTAACAAACGTATTTGATCGCGAAGCATACGAATCTGAGTCATAATATGTTCTCCAGCCGATCCTAAGATTCGTTCAACATCTTCTGCTGAAAAACCAAAGAGCAGTTCGTCTGGCATACTCTCGTTCCAAAAAAATCCGGTGTAGACCGGGCATTCTAATGTGTAACGTTTTCCTGCGAGGCGAACCTGGAAACTTCTGCTCACTGGTTTTCTGGTAGCGGTAAATAAGGAATAATGGATTCTGCGTTGGAAAACATAGAAAGTAAACCAGCCTTGGATCAGTAGAAGAATAACTAGTCCCAAGACTATCTGTCTCCAGCCTGCAGCAGTAATCAGTATTGGCTCTTTTTTCACGGCGGTTTTCCAAAGCATCCATGCTTCTAAAGCTAGCAAAACGCCGATCATGAGGAATAAGGGGTAAAAAAGCGGGGACTGGTCTTTTTCTACAGCACGGATTTCTCTAATGCTTTGCTTGAGGTCGATGCTTGAGGGATGAATTATTTCCATGCCGACCCATGCACCGTTCTTGTTTTGCTGTACTATTGTGGTCATTGTTTCAGAATCTGATAGCTTGATTTGATCGACTATGTATGCTTTGCCTTTTGTCTCTTGAACTATCACGTTTTCCTTGATTTTGCAACGGAGATCCTCGCTTAACAATATGGCTTCTGGTATCCAGGCCGACGGACGATCTTCGAACTCTAATTTTAGTGATGATTTTATTTTTACCTGTGTGCTTGCGATACTCATTCAACAATACCTCCGGTCCATGGGTTTTCTCTCGGCGGTTTCTGGCCAACAACGTATTCTTGGCGTTTCCAGACTTTCTTCCCAGTGAGCAACCCTAATGTTAAGTTCCAAACAGAAATGCCAAAGTATTCCGCTGTCATCGACGCTAATTTGTAAATAAAGAACAAAAGACCTAAGCTAATCGCGGTCATTATTAGCGCGAAATATGTTTCCCAGCCCGTTCTTGGAGCTGTTTTTTCAACGGGCGCGGCAACCATGGCGACTGAGAAGCTCAGAACCCCTTCGCTTGGCAAGGCCACGTTTTTCAGTTCTAGTTTTGAATACGTTAGGGTATGTGTGCCGTTTGTTTTCTCAGAAACAATCGGCTCAACAGTGATGTTGTAAGTGTCTTTGATTGCCCAGAACATCATCGATTCGTTTGCTTGCAAAACAAATGTTGTGTTGTATTCCCCGCTAATGATAGAAATGGCTATTGGCACATCGTTGTTGTTATGCAGGTATTGCAAACCCAGCGGGACTAGGATCGATATGTCTTGGGTTTGGTTCAATGTCGCAGTCACTGTGACATATAGCTGCTTAACGCTTGCATTCCAAAAAGTAAGGACTGTAACATTCAGAAACGTCCCAGTTTTATAGGCCTGATCCGGGGAATAGATCCTTGAACCATTAACTAGGACTTTGACGGTGTTCCACTCAAGACCCACGCCGAAAACATCGATGAGATCGAAATGCACTACTCCTGAATAGATCATGTTAAGGACAAGTTGCACTTGTGTCGCATTTGTAGCATCGATCTCAGCTAATATACTCACGGTCTGGGCGTAGAGCGTGCTGTTAGTATTTTGAATGTCTGTTAAAATACTCACGGTCTGGGCGTAAAGAGTTGAATTGACATTAGAAATATCGGCTAAGATGTCTAAGGTCTGGTTAAACAACGTGCTATTAACGTTAGCCAGGTTAGTTAGTATTTCCAGGGTTTGAGCGAATAATGTTGAATTAACGTTAAGGATCGTGGTATTCAAGTCATTAATTTGGATTGTAATATTGGTTTCTAAGTTGTTTATTTCGGTGTCCAAGTCTAATAGTTGCTGGGTTATTGTAGTATTAACGTTATCCAGGTGTATGTCCACACTAACCACTTGGTTAGTAATTGTGTTGTTAATGTTGCTCACAGTAATATTTACGCTCACAATTTGGTTTGACAAAGAAGCGTTTACGTTTTGCAGGTCTTGGGCAAGGGATTGCACGTTACCGAATACATCTTCTATTGTGTGCCCCGTTATGCGTATCGCTGTATCTTGTGTAATGGTGTAACTATAACTAACGATAGTTCCATTGGTTGCTACGCTAAAATCATTTGCCACATCACTATAATAAACGTAAAAAGTGTAAGTAGCAGGTTCTAAGCGGTATTCTACGATTTCATAGCTAAAGACCCATTCGGAAAATGTTTTACTCCCTCGCTCAAATTGAATCCAAACGGGGTTTTCTTGTAAGTTTTGCACTTTCACGCTATATAGGACTATCTGGATTTGCTTAAATTCCTCAAATTGCTCGGTTGTGTTCTGATAAAGCACGTTGTCAAACAGATCGGCTATTGTTAAGTTGAAAATATCGGTTGTATCCATGAAATAAACGTAAGGGTCGTAAAGCCTTGTTCCGTTTATAAAAACTTTAAGACTATCAAAATTAAGAACCGTGCCTTCTTGATTATGAATTATGAGTTTCATTACCCCTGGATCCGTAACTTTATAGCTAATTGAAACGGCTAAGTCATAGTTGGGTATGAAAACATCGGGGAAGACCTGGGCGGAGTCCATTATGGGCACGGCGGTAAGGTTGTGTTGCCCCTGGGTCATGTTCGCAGGAATCAAGTCTAAATCGTTGTAAACACCGGCATAGTTTGAGTCTGAATAAATCGCATAGGAAAGGCTACTGTTTTCACTATCAAAGAGGAAAGAATCGCTGGTTTCGTAAGTGCTTATGCTTTTAGTGTGCACTAAACGAAGATAATCGATCTTTATCTCTACATTGGTCAAGTCCCCAAAGAAAATAACACCAATTGAGTTATCATAGTTTAGCCAATCAGAGTATTGTGATAAGTCATAAGTGAAAGT
>JAJRUL010000188.1 GCA_024277795.1 Candidatus Zixiibacteriota bacterium | reverse complement strand
GTGAAATCAACTAGCTAAAGAAAGACTTCATCATGGATAATCATAACGATATAGACAAGTTGCTACGAGATTGGATTGATAAGAAGAGTAGGAATCCCCAAAGCCTGAAGCAGATGGAATGCCAAATGCGCGTGTGGATGCACCGTTTAGGGAGGCTATTGTTGTGGTTATGGTTAAAGTGATTATCACATGAGAATAACGCATCAACAAGTCAGTGCCGTCACTGCGGGGAGATTGCCGACTATCAGTGACAACGTGAAGGGATACTGCACACCATGTTTGGACGTATCCGATATAAACGTGCCTATTATGGTTGTGCAAGCTGTCATCAAGGTCATTACCCACTGGACAACAGGCTAGGACTACGCCCGAATGCAATGAGTGCTGAACTGGAGCGGTTGGTAGCCCGAGTGGGTGTACAGATGCCATTTGCTCAAGCCAGTGATTTATTTGAGGAATTAACCTTGGTGAGTTTGAGTGATCAGAGTATTGGCAAAGCGACGCAAGTCTATGGACAAGTTGTTGAACAGATTGAGGGGGAGTTATATCAGCAGACACTAGACTCTCAAGCTATGGTAGACCGTGATAGACAAGCTATACGCCCCCTGAGAATGTATGGGAGTTTAGATGGCGGACGGGTTCATATCGGCGCGACAGAAGACCAAGAGCACATGTGGAAAGAGCTAAAAGTTGGAGCTTGGTTTCGTGCTCGGGGACAGCCTCCCAAAACTCCCCAAGACGACTGGACAATCCAAGCCTATGATATCAGCTACTATAATACCTGACTCCTGTTGCTAAACAGGCGTTCAAGGATACTAGCCAACAGCAACTGTGGATACAGACCGTCCGTGATAATTTATGGCACGGGCAATTGGACAAGGTCATACACGCCTGTCAACAACATATTCAACCTCCACTTCAAGCTGACAAAGATCAGGCACACCTCGCCGTGACTTATTTCCAAAATAACCGAGAGCGTATGGACTATCCAACTTATCGAGCTAATGGGTATCAGATTGGCTCAGGCACAATTGAAAGTGCCGTTAAACAGATTGCATCACAACGCATGAAAGTCTCTGGCGCACGATAGAATCTCGACAATGCGCGATGGGTTGCAAAAGCACGCTCTGCCTTTCTTTCAGGTACATGGGATTTCTTAGCCACTCAACGGGAACATGTTCAACAAGTTGCATGACAACTTGTTCGTACACCCTCATATCCCTTAACCCCTTGACTGAGGTATTGCATCACATTATCATAATCCCCCCTGTCCCCTAGCGACCGATAAAATATGAAGATATCTATCTCAAAGATTATGATACCGTTCGGGCTTTGGAAATCGGATTTACTAACTATTTCCAATTCTATAATCACCAACATTTACATCAAAGTCTAGAATATCGCTCACCGACTAATGTGTACACTCAGCATTCAAGTTTGATATGACATGAGATAATACGAGCTTATTTTAGCACTTTAGTGGTCTTGACAACAGGGGTAGGCATAGTTTTTCAGCTAAATTCAATCAACTAGAAGGCAAAAATCTGAGATTTGATATGATTTAGCCTTCACTCAGATGAATTGTGCGTACCCATCACTTAATCGTTACAGCATTTTTCTTTATTTTTACCGCTATATCAGAGCAATTGAATGAATTTATGAGAAAAGACTTGTAACAAATCTTTAGATTCGTGATTCATTGAATCTACTTGTTGTAGTACAAGTTAAGTCTGATATTAAAATTTACATTACGACAACAATTCAAGTATACTCATAATTGCGTTTGGAATATTGGTATAATTATATTCAATGCTATACAATTATTGTTAGAGGATGTTTGTGTATAAAGTGAAACTTGTATGATGCCTGATACGAATAATTTTAAAGATTACTACAAAATATTGCATGTTCGTCCAAGTGCCACCCTTAATGAGATTAAAATCGCGTATCGGGCTTTAGTTCGTAAGAATCATCCAGACCTTAATCCAGATCCCTCCGCTGAAGAAGACACAAAGTTGTTGAATGAAGCATATTCAGTTTTATCAATACCACTACGTCGCAAATCATACGATCAAATTTACTATCAACATCAGCAAAATACTCAGATGGTTCGGAAAATCGAAATCTTAACAACAATAGACTTGAAAAAGGCATATTATGGAGGAAACCATCGAATCATTACAAAGGAGTTCGAATTTGATATTGAAATACCTCCCGGTGTTGAAGTTGGAGAAATAATCTATACTCAGCTTAACCATTATGAGTTATTAGTAACGATAGATATAAATCCTCTTGATTTTATACGTAGGGAGAATCAAGATATATATTTAGATCATCCAGTGAGCTTATACACAGCCGTTTTGGGAGGCAATATACTTGTTAAGTTCTTTGATGAAGAATTAGTAATAAATGTACCACCTGGGACTTCAGCTGATCAACCATTACGAATACGTAATAAGGGTTTCCCGAGCTTTGATGAACAAGACCAAAGGGGTAACCTATATATACGGTTATTAATACGTGTTCCCCAAAATATTAGCCTGCAGGAAAAACGGTTGTTTGAACAATTGCTTGATTTATCAGAAAGTAACGGAGTATGAATATTGGAATTTGGCAGGAATTTGTAGATATAATATGAATATTTTTGATCCAAAAAAGATATACTAATTTTATTCAAACATTGCTGAAAGTTCATAGTAGCAGTCGATGATTCCAAAAATCAAGTTAGCATATCAAAGATAGAAAGGAATTCGATTTGCAACAAGAAAACAAAATAGAAATTCAAAAAGAAGGGAATCGCATTCCGCAATTAAGAAATATTGTTAATCTTCCGATTCAGTGGTTTGAAGGGCAGAAAACGTCAATCAGTTTGAGGTATAAGCTTGTGTGTTTTGCCACCGTAATTATAGGCACTATTGTATTCGCCATCACATTTTTACTTCTTTTATTGGCGCAAGTATTACAGTTTTGGATGTTGTTTTGGCTTTTCATTATTTGCATAGTAGCGTTGCCAAATTTTTTAACGATTCTAATTTTAGTATTTAAATCTAGATTGAGATGGTCACCAATTGATATACCTGCCAATCAAATATGGTATGTTGAGCAACATAGATTTTTGGGTCATTCACAGGTCATAAGATTTATCGAAGGCACAGGCGAAATTGTTGCAATTGCCCTTGACGAAATAGCTCATCCGTTCATTGATGATCCTCGTATATATATACCTATAAGGTTGCAACGAGTCATGACGCGGGACAAAAATACGGTCAATGCCGAGGCTTTTCTTATAGCAAGATTTGAACCTTATCGCCGTGACATGGATAAAAATCAAGTTACTGAGATCGTTGCAGGTGGATTAGAATCACTTTATGTAATAACAGAACGTGCATTCGACTATGTGGTACAAACTGCGATTCGGCGAAGTTCATATCGTATGGCATTGCAAGTGCCCGATTCACCTCAAGACGCGCGAAATATTACAGCTATGCCTGACTACATTATTGCTGAATTCGCCAGTTATCCAGATGTGGTTTCAAAAGCAATCACAGTTTTGGCTGTTGATTATCGTCCTGAACGCCCAGAAAACATCGAAAAAGATATTGATCGTTACAGAGGATATATAGAAGGAATTTCTGTGGGTTTTGATCAAGCCGCAGAAAGTGGTCGAATCCCCCAGATATTGTTCACACAGTTTTCGACATTGAGAACACTGGAAGGACTACCTTCAAGAGCTCGGTTTCCTGCTAACGCTTATCAACTAAATACCGATATAGCAGAATTATTCGACAATGCAGATGAAAGTGAGACTTCAGCAACATCGTTGCCATCTGCTCCCACACGGAATTTGTTGCAGCCTTCAACAGATGAATTGAGTGTGGAAAACATGGAACAAATTATTCGCAATCCACAGGCAGTAGAAAACATGAATGATCGTTCCATTGTTGAACCCAATGATGTTACATCTTGGGGAGTAGGTGATATGGCAAAGAGAGTTCTTCATATTGAAGATGAAACAGCTATAAGAAAATCAATGCAATTAACGTTTGACGCTATGTTATCCGATGAGGGTTATATTATCACAGGTGTTGAATCCAAGGAAAAAGCATTAGAAGAACTTCAAGAAAACATCTATTTACTGTTAATCCTTGACATAGAATTACGAACTGATACGGATGAAGATATAGGCGGAATTGAAATACTGGAAACTCTTGAGAACTGGGGCCATCTGAAAGACTTTTATCGTGTGATAGTTCTGTCAAAAGAAGACCAATTAATGCGTCGTGTTATGTCTCAGTTTCGAACAGCTGTAGTAGATTTTGTGCCTAAGAATAAGTCAGGCGATAACGAATTCT
>JAJRUL010000187.1 GCA_024277795.1 Candidatus Zixiibacteriota bacterium | reverse complement strand
GGGGATGCAACAAAAGCTCCAGTTCATCACAACAATTCTACATGATCCGGAGATTATAATTCTTGATGAGATTTTTTCAGGACTTGACCCCCTTAATATAGAACTGATCAAGAATATTATTCTTGATTTGAAACGTAGTGGTAAAACGATACTATTCTCAACTCACGTCATGGAACAAGCTGAAAAGTTATGCGACAGTATCTGTATGATCTCACAGGGTCAAAAAGTTATTGACGGAAAACTGAGCGATGTAAAAACAAAGTTTGGTAAAAATGCTATACAGGTTGCTTTCGATGGAGACGGAACGTTTATCAAGTCTCTACCAGGAGTCAAATCTGTAACTGAGTTTCCAAATTTTGTCGATCTTGACCTTGAACCGAATACTGATACCAGGCAACTGTTAAGAGAACTTGTTGATAAAGTTAGTGTTCAACGATTCGAGATCAAAGAGCCTTCTCTTTATGATATCTTTATTGATACAGCCCGTATTAAACCCACAGAACTCGATAGCATAGGGGGAGAGGTCAATGACTAAGTTCTGGATCGTATTTAGGCGTGAATATGCTCAAGTAGTTAAGAAGAAATCGTTCCTTGTTGGGATTTTTCTAACACCTGTTCTTATGGCAGGTTTTGCCATTGTCCCTGCACTATTGGCAGGCTCAACTTCTTCCAGACCTGAACGAATAGCAGTTGTCGACCAAAGTGATACTCATATCGGCGAGGAGTTTGTTGCATCACTTGAAAGATACACGCTAGATGATTCGGTGTCTGCTTACGATGTTGTCAAACTGATTGTCATCCAACCTTCGGAACATGACCGCATGACTCGCATAAGCGACTCCCTCTCTGATGAAATAAACGCTAAGAGAATAAAATACGCCGTTGTCATTAACCCAGAACCTCAGGTGGACGACAGCAATCTCTATGTCATAACAAATTCTGACAATTTCACGACTCTTAAACGCTTTGAGAAACGACTGTCTCAGATCCTTTCACAACTCCGCCTACGCTCCTCTGATATCAATCTTGATATTGATTCAGTTCTCACTCTTACTCGGCGGCTTGATCTTCAAACGAGAGATGCACTAGGCCAAAGCATCCCATTTGAAATCAAGTATTTCAGTGCTATTGTATTTGTCATGATTATGTTTGCCATGATTCTCGGTTATGGGCAAATGGTTATGCGATCAGTAATTGATGAGAAGAATTCACGAGTGATGGAGGTCTTACTCTCATCAATAACACCATTTCAATTGATGGTTGGAAAGATAACAGGGTTGGGGGCCGCAGCCATGACTCAGGTATCTATTTGGGTTATGATAGGAGCTGGCTTCTATTTTATGAAAGGATCGCTCGCAATCACCAATTCTATTGACCGTATAATTTTTAATCCTGTTATAGTCATTTTCTTCGTCTGTTTCTTAATTATAGGCTATATCATGTTCTCGACGTTATTTGCTTTAGTCGGCTCAATCGTTAGCTCAGAAAAAGAAGCACAATCATTTGTTGCACCGATTAGTATGCTTCTGGTGGTTCCATTGGTTATGGGGCTTCATATTGTTCAGAATCCAGATTCGACGCTTTCGCTAACAATGTCAATGATTCCTCTTGTCGCACCAACTGCGATGATGATGCGAATCATATTTCTTGCCCCGACTCTTACCAATTATAGTTTCTTCGGGAGTATTATAGGTGAGGCTACATTATCGCTATTCATTGTTACAGCAACAACTATAGGGCTAATCTGGTTAACCGCCAAAGTCTTTAGAGTTGGGATTCTTATGTATGGAAAACGACCTACTCTTCCAGAGATACTCAAATGGATAAGATATTAGTATGAGAGAATCACATGCTTGATCGTAAAACTCTTCCGAACGTACTCATACTTCTTGCACTCTTTGTGTTCTTCTCCGCTAATTCAGTTTACTTCCTTGAAGCTGAAGGCAAAGGTGGACATGAATCTTTTCGTCGTGTTTATGAATTCGATTTCGATCATGCAACCAAAGGGCCATATCTAAATCTAAAATCATCTCTACTTGTCGATTATGAAACAGGAGAGGTGTTAGCGGCACGCAATGCAGATGCACAAAGACCGATTGCCTCCATCAGCAAACTGGTAACTGCAATGGTCTTACTCGATAGTGGGATTGACCTGAACAAAACGGAGAAGATAACAAAGGAAGACGCAAGGCGTTCATCACGCTCTCGTCTTTCTATAGGTTTTGAAATGACTTTGTATGATCTTCTCCATGCCGCTTTAATGAATTCCGATAATCGAGCCGCCAGAGCACTTGCACGAGCTACATCTGGTTCACAAAAAGCTTTTGCCAAGGAAATGAATCGGAAGGTGAGAGCTTTAGGGCTTAAGAAAACACATTTTGTAGAACCTACAGGCCTATCCTCACAAAATGTTTCTACAGCGACCGAAGTAGCCAAGATCCTGCATTATGCTTACGATTATCCGCTTATTGCTAAGATAACATCAAAAAAGAGATACCGCGTAAAAATACTCAACCGTAAGAACACCTACCGAGATATGGCCACAACTAACCTGCTCGCCCATTCGAGATATAAAGTGCTCGCTGGTAAAACTGGCTATATCCGAGCTGCTGATTATTGCCTGACATCTATGGTCGAAAACAAAAAAGGAAAAAGATTGACCCTTGTCGTGTTGGGAGTACCTGGTGACAAAACCCGTTTTCGAGAGGCTCGTAAACTGCTTGACTGGGGATACAAAAATCTATCCGAACATAAAAGCTCATACAGTTCAACACAATAACTGTAATTAATGAAAGCGTTTGTCAAACGCCGATTCTCTCCATATAATGACAATCTTATGTTGTCACGATCTCAAATTATTGTAGTTGGAGCTGGTTATGTCGGACTGGCAACCGCGGTCTATTTGGCACACAAACAACTGCACGTAACGGTGATCGAAAAAGATAGTAATCTGGTCGATCTGCTATCTTGCGGTCTCTTGCACTTTTCTGAGCCTATACTTGAAAAACATCTGAAACAAGTTGTTAAGAAGAAATACTTAACTGTACAAGTGCCAACCAAAGAATTATATCAACATGCAGATATCATATTTATTGCAATCGACTCGGCAAATCGCTCAACATGGGAAATGAAACATTCTGCTTTCAAACAGATTGCTGAATGGGTTGGCTCGGTTCCGAGAAAGAAAAGAGCAACCATTGTTCTTAAATCAACGAATATCATAGGATTCGCTGACAAATTCGCCCAATACATTACCAATACCCCTCATGGCAATCGAGTGAGCCTTGTTGTAGCTCCTGAATTCCTTCGTGAAGGGATCGCTTTTGATGACACCAAAAAACCATGGCGATTGGTTATTGGACGAAAAGCCAAGAAAGATGCAACTGCACTTCGCAAACTTTACAAACAAATCTATCCAGACAAGATTCCGATCATTGAAACAGATATGAAATCGGCTGAATTGATTAAGTTAGCATCGAACACGTATCTGGCCAATAGACTCGCCTTTATACATGAAATTGCAGATTATGCTCGCATAGATTCCCTTGACCTCCCCTCAATACAAAAGGGGATAGGTTTGGATCCGAGAATTGGTACCGATTATTTTGAGACTGGCTTAGGATTTGGCGGTTCATGCCTGCCTAAAGACTGCAGGTTGATGAACTCAAAGGAACGAACTCATTCCTTTGTATTTGAATCGGCACGCTCTGCTATGACAATCAATGACAGACTGCTTAACAATCTTATGTTGCATATTAAAAAGCATATAGGGTCACTACATAAAAAAAGAATAGCTCTCCTTGGTGTCGCTTTTAAGGCGGAAGTTGATGACACAAGAGGATCACGTGCTATCGATCTCGCTAATCTGATGACTGAAGCGGGAGCTACTGTCCAATGCTTTGATCCGATGATAGAAAAGGGAATCTTCATTCAGGAAACAAAGTTGCAAAATACTCCAACCATTCAGGATGCTACTGAAGGAGTTTCACTCATTGTGATCGGTTGCCCTCATGAAGCGATCAAAACGATACAACCTCGAACTATTTCAAAAAAAATACGCACAAGATTCATAAGCGATTATTTCAATTGCCTCCCGAAAGCAAAATGGGAAAAAGCTGGATTTACATTCATATAGAACAAAAGGTAAACAGATATGATCATAATGGTTACAGGGTCATCGGGAACAGTTGGAACTGCTTTGGTTCAAAAACTAACCGCATGTAAAATCAAAACCATTCCAATAGATATACGGGGGAACCTCTTCGATAAACGACTGAACAATCGAACAATACGTTACGATCTACGCAAACCTCTTACATCCCTGAAACTAAAGCAACTTCCAGATATGATTGTTCATTTGGCCGCCAATGCTAGAGTGCATGACCTAGTTGTTCGGCCTGAACTCGCTCTCCATAACTATTTGATGACTCATAACGTAATGGAGTTTGCCCGAACCAAAGGCATCCAGAGGCTAATCTTTTCTTCATCACGAGAGGTTTATGGGGAGTCTGCTCTCGGGGAGAAACGGAAAGAGCAATCTGTTGATGTGACTACTATAAAATCTCCATATACAGCCTCAAAATTAGGGTCTGAAAGCCTAATCCATGCATATGAAGAATGCTATGACCTCAAATCTGTGATTATTCGCTTGTCCAATGTATATGGGCGCTACGATGCCTCAGAACGTGTGATACCTCTTTTCATTTATTACGCAATGAGAAACAGAGATATCCCTATTTTCGGCGCAGAAAAAAAACTCGACTTTACTTACACTGACGATTGCATCGATGGCATTTATCGAGTGATCAGAAGGCACAACCGAGTAGCAGGTGAAACCTTTAATATATCTCGCGGAAGAGGGGAGAGGCTGATAAACCTCGCGAAGATGATAGTTAAACAGGCTGGTTCTTCATCAATCATCACTACATCAAATAAACGAGTTGGGGAAATATCATCCTATATCGGAGATAACTCGAAAGCTAAGAGGTTGTTAGGGTATAAACCGAAAGTAAATCTTAAAGAGGGGCTATCCAAAAATATCGAGTGGTACCAAAAAGCGATCAAAAATGATGCTATATATCGTTCACAAAGAAGAAATCTCTCAAAACGTGGGTGGGCTTGAACGCATCGCCATAATGTAATGGTTCGTATATTAGACAATAATACATTGTATCAGTTGCATTTAGCGCGACAATAAGTTGTACTTAATGATGCACCAGACAGCATGAACTCCGTCTCGCCAACCGATTTTTTTCCCTTCTTCATAGGTGCGACCGTAATACGAAATACCAATCTCATAGATTCTCACTCGCATTCGAGCTATCTTTGCAGTTATTTCAGGCTCAAATCCGAAACGAGCTTCCTGGATATCTATAGACTGAATGATCGAGCGACGAAACACTTTATAGCAGGTCTCCATATCAGTAAGATTGATATTCGTGAACATATTCGAAAGAAGGGTCAGGCATCGGTTGCCGACATAATGCCAAAAATAGACCACTCGATGAGGTCCACCGCCTTGAAAGCGCGACCCATAGACAACGTCTGCTCGACCATCAACAATTGGCTCAATCAATGATGGGTATTCATTCGGATCATATTCTAGGTCAGCATCCTGAACAACAACGATATCGCCTGTAGCACATGCAAAGCCAGCTTTTAGGGCAAAGCCTTTTCCAAGATTTTTATCCTGATATACAACTTTATCAACTTGATCAGCAAGACGAGAACGAATCAAGTCACGAGTACCATCAGTAGAATAATCATCTACCAGAATGATTTCGAGATCATCAACTTTTGAATCTCGGACTCTCTGAACAATTTCCTCAAGAGTGGAGAGTTCATTGTATACAGGAATAACAACCGACAACTTCATAACCTAAACCGCAACGTCCCATAAGATATATTATGTTAACTAATACTTGTTGCAAACAATATTACTTTGCAACAATATTGTAGATCCTGCCCTTTACATAGATTTTCTTCACAATTTTCTTGCCTTCAAGATGTGGTATGACCTTTTCATTTGCCATGGCAATTCTATCAACTGTCGCCTCATCAGCATCAGCTTCAATATCAATAGTACCGCGCAATTTACCATTAATTTGAACCGCTACTTTAATCATGTCACCTACAATTGCATCTTCATCAAAGACAGGCCATGACGACTTGAAGATTGACCCCTCACAACCAAGCTCTGCCC
>JAJRUL010000186.1 GCA_024277795.1 Candidatus Zixiibacteriota bacterium | reverse complement strand
CGGTATAACAAACGTCGTCGCATCATCAGGCACAGCGTTCTCCGAACAACAAGCCCGCTTATTGGCACGATTCGCTGAAGATGTTTATCTTTTCTTTGATTCGGATTCTGCAGGCAAAAAAGCGGCAATGCGCTCGGTCGACTTACTTTTTGATGCAGGAATTGAAGTAAAAGTGGTTACCGCACCTCAAGGAGAAGATCCTGACTCAGTTGCACAAAAGCTTGGGCGTGACGGGATTGATCTGTTAATTCATGATGCGAAAGATTATATATCATTCCGTGTTCAAGATATCAATCTCAAATCAGCAGGCATAATCGCCAGAGAAAAACTCACAAAAGAACTCTCTACTCTCGGTCACAAAATCAGCGACAACACAAGACGTGAATTATTCCTCAATGAAGTTTCCAGATTACTCAAAGTAGATCGTGGAGTACTTGACAGCTCTACAACTCCCAAGCGGGCAGATCAAAAGACAGGTAAAGAGATTAAGCCACGTCATGATCCGATCGAACGTTCTTTACTCTCAATCCTCTTTCACAACCCTGGTGCGACTGATCTCATTTTTGAAAAAGTGTCCCCTGATGATTTTGACTCACGTGAACTAGCAAGACTGTTTTCAGCAATAGTCCAACAATACAGAGATATCGGGGAAATACATATTCAAACCTTAGTTGACAACGCTCGAGATGCTGACTTTGTTTCGCTTATTAGTGGCATAACAGCGACCGAGCAAGAAGATAGCGATATTGATCAAAACGCCATGATACTGCTTGATGAGTTTATCCAACGTAGGAAAAGAAGAATCCGAACAAAGCTGAAAGAAAAACTGGCCAAAGCTGAAGTAGAAGGGGATAAAGAAGAAGCAGACCGTATACTTTTTGAGCTCAAAGGGTTGGGACTCTGATGTTAGAGAATCTTAGGATACCAAATCTTGCTTTGGTCGATGTTGTTGAACTCGAATTTTCGGATGGCCTAACTGTGCTAACTGGTGAAACAGGTGCAGGCAAGTCTGTAATTGTCAATGCTCTCTCCCTTGCACTCGGTGGTCGTGGTGAAAAAGACTTTATTCGACACGGTTGTTCAAATGCTTCAATCGAAGCAACATTCAAAACAGGCAACCCCAAGCATAGGAGTATTTCAACTGTTGTCCAACGCGATATATCAAGAAACGGCTCATCGAAAGCACATATCAATGGACAGATTTCAACAGTCACTCTGTTAAAAGAATCAGCCGACAAACTTGCTCAAATCCTCAGTCAGCATGCGAGCCAACAACTGACCGATGAATCGAATCACTTATATTATCTCGATCAATTCGGCAACCTTGACAATTTCCGTGAGCGTGTAGAAACACTTTTTGATATATGGCAAAAAACTGAAAAAGAACTCCAGTCGATACAAAGAAAGAAAAGTCAACTTTCTGATGAACGAGAGCTCTTATTATTTCAAAAGAACGAAATAGAACATTCGCAGTTGAGAATCGGAGAAGAGGAAGAGTTGACTGTCGAACGCAAAAAACTCGATTCGGTACGAATGCTTATGTCTCGTGCTGAATTGATCGGACAACTCCTCAACGGCGAAAACGGATCAATAACTGACCTAATCTCAGCTCTACAAAATGAACTAAACCAGATGGCCTCCGCCGATCCAACATTGATGTCCCATGTTGAAATTGTCAACAGCATCAGTTTTCAACTAGAAGACATTCGAAGCACTATTGAACAATATGGATCAACACTCAGTGATGATCCAAAACGGATTGAAGAAATCAACGAACGACTGGATGAAATATATCTCCTGAAGAAAAAATACGGAGGGTCTGAAGAAGCAGTCCTGCATTCCTTAGAAGAAATAAACCTGCGTTTGCGAGATCGGCCCGACGTTGACTCACTTATTGAAGAGCTCTCAACCCGCAATGAAAAGGAACGTGAAGAATACCAACAAAATGCACTGTTACTCTCAAAAAAAAGAAATGATTTGTCCAAAGAATTACAGAAAAGTGTTGAAAAAGAATTGAGAGAACTGGCAATTGGTGATGCCTCATTTGCCTGTGAATTACTGTATGAGGACCATGATAACGGCATAAACCTTAACAATCGTACTGTGTTGCCATCAAGGCACGGACTCGAATCAGCACGCTTTCTCTTCTCGGCCAATCGTGGGGAACCGTTAAAATCAATGGCAAAGACAGCCTCGGGCGGTGAAATATCGCGATTGCTCCTTGCTCTCAAATCTGCAGAACTCAAAAGGGGACAAACTGATGATATTCTACTTGTCTTTGATGAAGTAGATGCTGGAATCGGTGGCAGAACCGCTGTGGAAGTCGCCAATAAACTCAAAAAACTCTCTGAATCCGCACAAGTATTAGTGATTACCCATCTACACCAAATTGCCCGTTTGGCGGATAACCACCTGTTTGTAGAGAAAAAAACAGTAGATGGGCGTACCCAAATAGGAGTTCGACAGCTCTCTCCTACGGAGATATTAGCAGAACTCGATCGGATGATTGCCCTGCCTGAGCCCGTACTGCCTAAGTGATTTTTTATAGTTTTTTTCTATAATATGATTGAATATTCTTTCAATAGCTTAGTACGCTTATTGAAAGGCAGACTAACAAAATATGTGTACAGACATGACTTTAGTAACAGACATAAAGTCGGGAAGTAAGAAAGCCCTCGGTAAGTTAGTAGAACGTCACAAGAAAATGGCCTTCCGCTTTGCTTTAGGGTTAGTCGGCAATAAAGACGACGCATTCGACATATCACAAGAAGCCTTTATGCGTGTGTACAAATCTGCCGACACGTATGATGAGAGCAAGCCATTTCTCCCGTGGTTCTATACTATTATTGCCAACCTAAGCAAAACATGGCTGAGAAAACGGTCAAACCGTGAAAATCGAATGGTTGACCTTGACGATGTATCTTTTCTGCTAGTGGACAGAGCGACACCTGAAGACAGAATCTTACATAATGAATCGATCGCACAACTAAGAACTGCCCTGCTCGCACTCTCTTTTGAGGATCGAGAGATCATAACACTCCAGCATTTTCGCAATATGTCGTATGATGAAATATCTGAATTGCTTTGTATCCCACGCGGTACGGTCATGTCAAGGCTTTATTATGCCAGAAAGAAATTGGCGACGCTGATGAGAGAATCTGATGGATAAGGAGATACGAGAACTATTGGCTGGCTATGTTGACTGTGAACTCAACGAAGCCGACAGAATGCGGGTCGAATCCGCAATGACCGATGACCCGTCGATTGTTGAGGAGGTGCGGGAATTCAGAAAGCTCAAGGAGGTAACAGGAATGGCTGTATATGCTGACCTCCCCGATGAAGTCTGGGAGAAGTACTGGGAATCGCTCTACAAGAAACTCGAACGTGGGATTGGTTGGTTACTCTTCTCACTCGGTGCAATGATACTCCTTGGTTTTGGTCTTTTTGAGGCACTTCAGCAATTATACCAAGACCCGACAGTACCTCTTTGGCTTAAAATTGGAACGACAGCCTTAACTGGCGGGGGACTTATTCTCCTTATCTCAATTGTACGGGAAAGACTTTTTGCTCGTAAACGTGAAAGATATACTCAGGTACAAAAATGATCATAACAACATCTGAACAAGTTATCGGTAAGCGGATTATTAAAACACTCGGCTTAGTGAAAGGGAATACTGTTCGTGCCCGCAATATCGGACGTGATATAGCGGCCGTATTACGTGCCATTGCAGGAGGGGAAATCATGGAATATACAAAGCTCATTGCAGAATCTCGAGAACAAGCAATAGATCGCATGGTTGAATCAGCGACATCAATCGGGGCAAATGCAATTGTTCAAGTACGATTCGGAACATCGGCAATTATGACAGGAACGGCTGAACTTTTAGTGTATGGTACCGCTGTTGTCGTGGAGAGTGAGAAATAAGTACCCCTGACTGTACTTGACATGGGAACACATCGGGTTTTATTGTCGACATGAAGTCGACCTCAAAGCTATTACACTCTCTCCCCCCAAAACCGATCCTCTTCCTGCTAACTACGTATATTAGTGGTTTAGTCATGTTCGGTATTCTGCGATTGTTTTTCCTGTCATTTTTCTATGACCAACTTCAATCAGTTTCATTATTTGATGTACTACATGCTTTTGCTACTGGTGTGCGATTTGATCAGATTGTTGTCCTTGCTGTTCTCACACCTTTAGTTCTTACATTACCGTGGTTTGGCAAAAGGTCGATAGTTCCAGGAAAAATATCTTTAGGATACCTATCTGTGGTTTTCCCCCTTTCGTTCTTTCTCACACTACTTGATATCCGCTTCTATGCAATGTTTGATGCACATCTCAACTTTCACGTATTTGATTATATGACAGAGGGAAGGACAGCATGGTACTTGATACTCACTGACCCTCAATTCTACTATCTCCTCTTTGCGGGCATACTTCTAAGCGGTACCTTCATTACGGGACTCTTTGCCATGAGAATACGCTTCAAAGATTTCCCTCAGAGAACAAGTTGGTCTCACACTATTATTTGGACACTCGTAGCACTAGCTTTGAGCTTTCTTGGCATCCGAGGAAGGGTACAATTATCTCCTATGGATTGGGGAATTGCGTACTTCAGTCAAAACCGCTTGGTCAATCAGTTAGCATTAAACCCTATCTATACTCTAGGAAAAACGTTATCTGAACATGATCGCGATCCTCGACTGTCATACATGAAACCACCTGAGAGATTTGAGTTTGTGCCATATCCTACAGCTCTTGCAGATGTACAAACAATGCTCATTCAACCTGAAGATAGCTTGATTGAGCCAGCACTATCTCTCAAAAGATACACAAAACAACCAACATTATCTGTCAAGTTTCAGCCGAATGTGGTAATAGTCTTAATGGAAAGCTGGTCAGGTCGAAACACAGGCGCACTAGGATCGAGCTTAAATTTGACACCGCGTTTTGACTCATTATCTCGTCACGGATACCTATTCACCAACTTCTTTGCGAGTGGTACTCGCACAAGCTATGGTCTGGCCGCTACTCTCGGTAGTTTCCCGTCACTCCCAGGCCGACCTGTTGGCAAGAGGTATAATGCACGACATCCCTTTAAGATGATTTCAGAGATATTAAAAGAGCGTGGGTATTATAATGCGTTCATGTATGGAGGCGACCTTGCATTTGATAATATGGAAGGTTTTCTCAGAACAAAACAGTATGACTTGCTTATCGGTGAGGAAGATTTCGATTCCGATTTGTCCTTCTCAAAATGGGGAGTTCCCGACCACCTTTTCTTTAATCAGGTGGTCTCACAGATTGCATCGCTTCCCCGTCCTTTTCAACTGACACTCCTTACTCTGTCAAACCATGAACCGTTTCACTTACCTGATTCATCCGTTCAAATCTATTTTGATGACAATGACACATCCAAGATATATAACTGCCAACGATATGCAGACTTTGCCCTAGGAACATTCATTGATCAAGTGAAGAATCTACCTGTTTTCGACAGCACGATTTTTCTCTTCACAGCCGATCACACAAAGTACATCTCAGCACGTTACGTAGTTGACCCACTTAATTTTCACATCCCGCTACTTATCTATGCACCAGCTCTCTTGGGAGATAGTGCGGTACAAATCGAAACATTTGCTTCACAAATTGATATCCTCCCTACCCTCATGGGACTTCTTGGCAAAGATTATCTCCATGAAAGTTGGGGGCGAAACCTCCTTACTCTTGACTCTTCTGATTCAGGCTATGCAATTGTCAATGTTTTGCACCGATCAGGTTATATTAACAATGATTACTTCTACATGGAGACATACGGAGGGGCACACGTACTACTCGACCGACACAAGCTAGGGCAACATGATGCAGATATAACTTCACAACAAACAGGAAAGCTCAAAGAAATACAACAGAGACTCCACAACTTCCTCCAATTGGCTGATCAAATGACTATTCCACGTGAACATCACGATACTGAGGCTCAACAAAATTGAACGTCTCTCCTGACCTTACTATTCATAATCTGCGAGAGCTACCTATTCTAATACAAAATCTTGAGAATATACGTGCTGTTATCTTTGACATTGATGGCACACTATCTCGAGGCAAGATTGTAGCAAAACTGTTTTCTGATGTACTTGCCGAATTATCCATCAAAACATTTGACATACAATCCACCTTAGGTAGTAAGAACTGGTTCACTCAATCTTGGCTCTCACAAAACTTATCTATTACCTCTGCACAAGCAGAACAGGTAATTGAATTAACCAAAGAACGATTCCTTCAACTTTCTGTTGAACAGATCAACGAAGATTTATATGAAGAAACAGTTGAAATTCTCTCTGAACTCAAAGAGCTTGGATTGGTTCTCGGAATTTTCACAATGCGACATTGGCAATTGGCATTACATCAAATTACCTATTCATCAGTATCAAACTATCTTGACCAACAGGCAACATTGATTTCCAATTCTTCCATGAGAATTACAGGATCCCATATTGAAGAAATGAATAGTAAAAACGGTTTCGCAGAAAAGGTAGCACAGTTAGAACTTCACCTAAAAGATCTTCCCAACTTGCACAGCACAGAGATTGCTGTCGTCGGTGATATCATAACTACCGATATCGCATCGGCCAAACAGCTTGAAATGGTTGCTATATTGATTCAAAGATGAACTGTTAGTCCATCTCTGTATCCAATGTAGCAAGTTGAATATCAAACTTCACTTCATACGCCTGCATTAAGTGACGCTTTTGTGAACCGCGCTCTCCCCCTTTACGACCTGCACCTGAACCGAATCCGCCTCCCACTCCCGGTATTCCCCCCGCTCCTCTACGAGAACCGCCATCAAAAGTTGGATCAGGACGCATCATCTCACGATCGTCCCCACCCCAAGTCGCTGTTACCTCGATCTTACTCCCGACAGAAGCGTGCAAACCGTAATATCGAACAAGCGTTTCAGAAAGAGGAATCCCTAATTCATACGCATAAAACGTCATTGATGTATCTGAAGAAACCGATGGGCCATTGCTCCCATCAGTAGCAATCTCCATCTCTGAGAGCCGTTTCTTTATACTGACCGTAAACTGTTCTACTCCGCCTGTTTCCTGCATCCCCCTATTGGGCTTTTGTTCATACCCTTGCAGTGCGGGTATTGTCACAAAGTCACCTCCGCGATAAAGGATATTCATAGATAGACCATCATCAATCTTAGGTTTCAGTTTCAACCTTAGACCAAACATGCGAATCGAACGGGCGAATATCTCATTGCGTGTTCGAAACATTAAGTATAGCATTGTTGAATCGTTTGCTATGCCCAAAGAGACAGCTTCTTCTTCAAAATAAACTGTCTTGAGTTCTGACCAGTCATCAATCTTTCCATCCACTTTGATCTTTTCGCTGATCCAGTTGGAGGAAAGTACCATCCCCCCACACCCCGCCAGAACTGAAAGAACGATCATACTGATTATAGTTGTTACAATACGTTTCAAACTCTGTTCTTGCAATTCAGACATATTTCCTCAACAATTTTGCAATTTGCTATACACTCTCTTATGACCAACGAACAGGCTCAAAAGATTAATGTGTGGATCTCGATGGTTAGAATAACTTACTCCAAAGAGCCGATTTCTCTCTCCACTCCATCAAGTATGTCGCCTGATTGCACAAGTTTTTGCATGGTAGTATGATCAGGATGTAGCGGGCGATCAACATCGAGATAATCAACATGCTTTCGAATTATATTTCTCGCTGTTGTCACACCTTTCCCAAACGTATAATCCCTGAGATCTAATGCCTGAGCCGCAGCCATCATTTCAATACCCAACACGCCATAAGCATTATCAAGAATCTGCATATTCTTAATAGCAGTATTCATCCCCATCGAAACAAAATCTTCCTGATCAGCGGCCGCTGGAATCGATTGTACTGCCGCAGGAGCAGACAACAAACGTTGCTCAACAATCAAACTATCCGCAGTATATTGCGAAAGCATCAGCCCTGAAAACATGCCTGCACCTTTGGTCAAAAATGGAGGGAGTCCAACTGACAAAGCAGGGTTATTAAGACGGTTCATCCTTCTCTCTGACATAACCGATACCATCGTAACCGACATACCCGCTAATTCCATCGGCAGAGAAACTGGAGTTCCTTGAAAATTCGCACCAGAGAGCTGAGTATTATCCTCAGGGAAAAAGATTGGATTGTCTCCAACACCGTTCAACTCGATCTCAACCTGACTTCTGGCATAAGCAAGTGCGTCATGCCCCGCTCCGATAACCTGTGGTGTCGATCGCATCGAGTACGCATCCTGCACCTTACACTCAATCCGTTGTTCGGCCAAATCACCACCTGCTACTAACTTCTCAATTGCCAATGCCGAGCGAATCGCTCCCTTGAACCCGCGAGCCTCATGCAGTCGTGCTGTATACGGCTTCATATTTGCCTTTAACGCCTCAAGCGACATTGCAGCACCGATCTCAGCAGTCTTTAGCCATCTGTTTGCATCATAGCAAAAAATAGCGCTCATTGCTGTCAGAAGATTTGAACCGTTTATTGTACCAAGCCCATCCCGTGCCTTCAAGCCTGGTATGGGAATAGATGCTTTTTCCATCGCTTCTTTTCCTGGAAGAAGTTCACCCTTGTAATATGCCTTCCCTTCTCCCATCAACAATAGGGCGATCTGTGACATCGGAGCCAAATCACCACAAGCTCCAACTGATCCTTTCTGGCATACATACGGTGTGACCCCTTTGTTGAGCATTTCAACTAAAGTCAGAGTTATCTCTGGACGTATGCCTGATCGTCCGTGGGCGTGAACATTTATACGTCCCGCAATAGCACCACGGATATATTCAACTGGTGCGGGATCACCAATTCCAGCCGCATGGTTGTATATCAAGTATTTCTGGAATTCTTTCACCTGCTCGTCAGAGAGCACAACTTCTGAGAACTCTCCGATCCTAGTATTCACTCCATACATGATTTCACCCGCATCGATCTTCTCTTCCAACATTGCCCGACATCGTTTTATTCTCTCCAAGGCATCGGGACATAACTCAACGGGTTCGTTATGGCGAGCTATCGACACAATCTTTTCGATAGTAAGACCTGAACCGTTTAGCACAATAGACATATTTCTGAAACTCCTTATCTCATATTAAGAAACTGCAACGACAATGATTTGTATTCAATTTGTCGTAAAATAACTGTAGATAATATTTGATCTAAGTGAGATTTATGTATCCTGAAGACCGGAACCTGAAAGAGGAGTATAGCGAGTCATCACCGTAGTGTTTATCTTGAACATATTGTAAACAGTATTCATAATCGCCATACCAATTGTCTTAGATTCCTCTTATAGATCAAAATAATGGAACAAAAGATGTTGTCAATTGAATTCAGAAATGAGATATTAGCAAAATGCAATCGGAAATACCACTTTCACCATTCATCAAAGAAGCAACCTTTGTCGCTTTCGATACTGAGACGACAGGATTGTGGGCACCCGTCAACAGAATTGTAGAGATTGCCGCAGTCAAGTTCTCTGTAATCAGCAAAGAAGCTAAGTCTTTTCAGGCATTAGTTAATCCTGGTATGCCCATTCCACCTGAAGTGATAGAAATACACGGTATCACCGATGAAATGGTAATTGATCAGCCGAAAGCAGATGTGATTCTTAAACAGTTCACCGACTTTTGCGATAAAGATTCTATTCTATTAGCCCACAACGCCGCCTTTGATATATCTTTTGTCGGTTGTGAACTCGATCGAGCGTCACTTCCTATTTTAGAAAACCCAATTCTTGACACAGTTGATATTTTCAAACGGTTCCAGCCGGATCATCCAAGCTATTCCCTGCTCTCCCTTTGTCGCCACTATAATATCTGTGAGAGCCAGGATCATCGAGCACTTTCAGATGCTCAGATGGTACGTAAACTTTTCATAAAATCATTGGGACACCTCTCCTCGGCAAACTCACTTGAAGTATTATCGAACATGATCACTGTTCACAAAATGGAAGGTTGGCATACTCAAGAGGCACGACTACCAATCGAATTTGATCTGCTTAACAAAGCTGTTGATAATGGCCTGCGTGTCGAGATTACGTATCAGGCTCCTGCACGCACGGCTCATAAACGAATCATCCGCCCGAAGCATATTTATAAATTGGGTAAAGTCTACTATATCAATTCGTACTGTGAATACTCTAAAGATGAACGTACGTTCCGCCTCGATCGCATGACAGATTTCGTCATTATGAAGGATTGAAAAAACTTTCCCTCCTTCTTTTGTGTCAGATCATACATCTAAAATATAAACAGAGACAACACGTATCACACGATAAAAAGCCCTCGCAAATGCGAGGGCTTGTATATTTGGTGGAGCCAGACGGGATCGAACCGACGACCTCTTGAATGCCATTCAAGCGCTCTCCCAACTGAGCTATGGCCCCATATATCTTCGGGCGCAAGTATACGTTCTCTATCGGCTTTAGTCAACTCAAAATTACCTACGCAGTAGCTTTATGGTACGCAATATTTATCATCAATCTTGTTCTTGAAACTCAGGCTCGTAATTGCGATATAGGTGACTCGATTCCTATCTATCTACCTATTAGACCTGAAGATCGACAACGGTAACGACACTACTGCAATTCCAAACCCGATCAATAAAACAGGTTGATAAGCTGAAACAAACAGCTCTTTTGTATCGGTAATGGTTGCACTATTGCTCGCTTCATAATAAGCAAACAGAGCAGTCGATAGTGCGACACCTATAGACATACCAAGATTACGTGAGGTTGATATGATCCCCGATGTAATTGCTCTTTGCTCCGGTGTAACTGACCCCATGAGTGCCGATGAATTCGGAGTGTTAAAAATTGATAATCCACTGCCTAAGAAAACCAAACAAATAATAATAAAACTCGTGTCGCTGTTCATATCTAACAATGACAATAGGTACAGTCCTACTGCAAGAATGACCATGCCGAAACTCGTCAAAAAACGAAAACCTATTCGGTCAGATATACGTCCTGAAATCGGGGCCAAGAGAAACATCAACAAAGGAAGAATAATCAGATACATCCCCACCTGCTTCGGTTCAAAACCTTGTACTCGTTCAAGGTAAAATGGGAGCAGAATCAACACACCTGAAAGTGTGACAAAAGTTAATAAACCTGCAGTTAGAGACATTGTAAACTGGCGGTTCCGAAATATCCCTAGCCCAATCAAAGCAGTTTCAGGGTTGGACTCAGAACGTAAGAATTGCATTACGGCAATCAGAGATAT
This sequence comes from Candidatus Zixiibacteriota bacterium, assembly GCA_024277795.1. Taxonomy (GTDB): domain Bacteria; phylum Zixibacteria; class MSB-5A5; order GN15; family FEB-12; genus JAJRUL01. The sequence continues at coordinate 7,861 of JAJRUL010000186.1, read as the reverse complement.
AACAACCAGCCCCCAAATTCGAAAATCTGACAACGGATATTCATCTATGAGTGAAAGTGCCATTGCTCCCGCAAAAAGAGCAAATGAAATAGAGAAAGCACCGCTTAATCTCAAACGTTTGAGTTTTGCAGGAACTACAAACCCCTTAAAAACACGAGTTGCTAAGAACAAACCTAACAGACATATCGGAAGATTGATGGCAAAAAGAGCCTGCCATGAGAACAGATGCAACAAGAATCCTGCCAGTGGTGGACCAGTAACCATACCTGCAGCAACAACCATAACCATAAGCCCGATACCTTTTCCACGCTCTTTGTCAGGAAACACCAATGTAACCATACCAGGTCCAACCGCTTGAAACATCGCCGCCCCTATCGCCTGAATAACACGACTAACTATCAACATATGCAAACTGACAGAAAAAACACATCCAACAGACCCGAGAAAGAAAAACAGATATGCAAATTGATATGCAAACCGATACCCTTTCCGATCTGTCCAAGCTCCAAAGACCATCATCAAAGAAACAACAGTTAAAGAGTATGCTAAAACAACCCATGCAACTGTCCCGACTGAAGCGAAGAACTCATTCGAAATTGTAGGTAATGCAACATTGAGAATAGAGCCATCAAGGGTCGACATGAATGTCCCTATCGCCCCAACAGCAAAATAATGGTATTTTCTGGCATGAATTTCTGAAGATGTCATATCGGTCATTTCCGTATAAGTCGTTGTCTAAAAAAAGATTGACAATTCTATTACCAGACCATACGCTAGAGGTGAGTAGCAGTCAATATGTTTTTTGCAACAGAAACTAAACAGGTAACCGTATTTATCGTCTATATGGTACCACTTATGAATGCGGGATATGAGTAAAACAGTCCCGGAGCTGGTAGAAAGCTTTGCTAAGGGAGATCAAAGTGCTTTTGCGGAACTGGTAACGCGGTATCGTAAAAAGGTCTATTCGCTGGCCTACCAGATATTAAGAAACCACCTCGATGCCGATGAAGTAGTTCAAGAGACCTTTGTTCGGATATATCGAAGACAGAAGGAGTTGGCAAATGTAAAATATTTTTCGACATTCCTGTTGAGGATTGCGACTAACTATTCGATAGACCTGCTTCGCAAGCGAAAAGGACACAGTAAGATAGAGGAGGATTCCTCTTCTCTGCCGGGAACGGTCCAACTTGACCTTGCCAGACGAGTCGTTACTCCGTCACAGAAATTCGAAAGTAAAAGATTAGGTGCAGAAATCGAAAAAGCTTTGGACCGACTTCCTCCTCGTCAAAAAATGACTGCTATTTTGCACGATGTTGAAGGATACACAAAGACTGAAATTGCGGGAATACTTGAATGTCCTGAAGCGACTGTTCGATCAAACCTGCACATAGCACGAACGAAATTACGTAAGATACTTAAGCACAAACACAAACGTAAGGAATAGCTTATGAATTGCCGTCAAGCTCTCCCCCTTTTGGAGAGCCTGGTGGATAACGAGCTTCCCGAAGCCGAAACCGCCCGGCTCAAGAGCCATATCAACGACTGTAACCACTGCCGTCAGGGATACCAAGAGACGATTCACCTTAGAGAAATCCTCAGTCGAAACCGTGTAATGGACCCCGGTCCACAGTATTGGACCGAGACGACAAGCCTTATCTTAGCCCGAACAACGGAGTTGGCTGACAAAGCTCAGGTTCACCATCTGCCACAAAAAACTCGCCACTACGGACAAGTAACGATTATTCGTTCAATCATGTCAGTAGTGGCATCCATTACGATTTTGTGTATCGCACTCTTAATCGGATCATCCCTTAAAAAACAAAATGTAGTACACTATGTGAAGAATGCACCATTGCTTGCTACAACTGACTTAAGAGATCTTCTCCAAGTAAAGGACCATCCGATATATACCGCACAGGATCAAATCAATCTTGCCCGAGGAGCATTGCTTCTTGGTATGCCCGGATCTTTAGGGCGTTTCGCAGGCTTGTCTGATCTGTTCCTCACCATAGACTTGAAATAGAAAAGCATTTAAGGAGTGACATGTTTTCTAAAATAACCGCCATCCTTACCACCTCTCTTTTGATCATTGTACTAAGCAATTGCTCTCAGGGAGACAAAGCTGTCACACTCAAATACAAATATACAAAAGGGCAGTACTTAGCGTATGAACAAATCTCAAAGAGACACGCTAAAGTGACTGAAGCTGACTCTATGGTCAAAGAGGAGGCAATGACAATGAAAGCCTCAATCTCACAAGAGGTTCGTGAGCTCTTTGATGACGGCACGGCTTATATCATTGAACGTGATGTATGGGAATATGAGCAGGCAAGTGAAAAAGATTCGACCAAAATGGAGAAACGAGAAAAAGTAAGAGAATTGGGGCTTACAGTACGCCCCGACGGGAAAATCCTTGATATTAAATTCCTTACAGAAGAGAATCAGATTGCTGTATCGTATATCAAAAATTACTACGAGCAAGGTATGCCAATTTTCCCATCTGGTGAAGTCTCACCTGGTGATAGCTGGACTCAAACAACAACAGTTGTTTTGCCCAATGAAACAATGGAAGCATCGACTACCTATAAAGTAAAAGCAATGGTTCGTGAGGCGGGGTATGATTGTGTTGTAATCGAATCCGATGGGACTGTCATTATTCCAATCGAATCAACTTTTGATGACACTCTCACAATTACCGGGGTTGACCGTACACGTTCCACGGGAAAACTGTATTTTGCATACAAGGAGGGACTTGTCGTCCTCCAACGTGAACGGTGGGTCATCGATGGCCGTCGTCATCGCAAAACTCCCAATAAAGAAAACGACTACAACGTATCAGTTGAAATCGATGTTGAGTTTGCCTTGACTGAAAGAAGTAAGACACAATAAGTGATCTAGTTTTTGTTGGTATAAACGTCTGATCACAATAAATTATCACTATGAGTTTTCAGCGCGTTATCATAGTGATTCTTGATGCCTGCGGAGTTGGAGAACTACCCGATGCCGACAATTATGGCGACAGAGGGTCGGCAACTCTGCCAAATATCGCCCGTGCAGTCGGTGGACTATATATTCCATCTCTTCAATCGATAGGATTAGGCCGGGTTGCAAATATTCAAGGAGTTCACCAAGACAAAGACCTCATCGGTGCTTACGGACGAATGGCCGAACAATCAGCAGGGAAAGATTCGACTAGTGGCCATTGGGAGATAGCAGGCATTATACTCACATCTCCCTTTCCTACCTATCCTAAAGGTTTCCCACAAGTTCTTGTACACACTTTTGAAGAAAAGGCAGGAGTCAAGACAATCGGCAACAAAGCGATCTCAGGAACAGAAATTATTGCCGAGCTTGGCCCTAAACATCTGCAAACAGGTGCACTTATCCTGTATACTTCAGCCGATTCTGTCTGGCAAATGGCCGCTCATGAAGAAATTGTTCCTGTTGATAAGTTGTATGAATACTGTAAAATTGCTCGTAAGTTGTTAACTGGTGAACATGCAGTTGGTCGAGTTATTGCACGACCGTTTACTGGAACACGTGGCAACTATATGCGAACAGCAGGGCGAAAAGACTTTTCACTTCTCCCGATACAAACCACTGTTCTCGACCTCATTCAACAAAGCGGAAGAACTGTTTATAGCATTGGGAAAATTAACGATCTGTTTGCAGATCAAGGAATTGACTCAACAATCAAAACAGCAAATAACGACGAAGTTATGGACTCTCTTATTGAAGCCGTCTGTAACAATACTGCTGATAGCGTGATTTTTGCGAACTGTGTTGATTTTGATGAAAAATGGGGACATCGTAACGATGAAATCGGCTTTGCCAATGGGTTGGAACAGTTTGACAAACGCCTTACACAACTCCTTGAAAAACTACGACAGGATGACCTATTGATTATAACTGCTGACCACGGGTGTGATCCGACTATTAAAACATCAACTGATCATTCACGAGAATACGTCCCTCTTTTAGTGGTTGGACCACAAGTTAAAAGAGGTATCAATTTGGGAACACGAGAAACATTCTCTGACATTGCTTGTACTATTGCAGATATTTTTGATTTACAACATACATTTTCAGGACAATCATTTCTCAATGAGATATCAGGAGGAGCCTAATGTTCAACGACTCGATTCTGCATGATCTCAACAGGCGTTTTGACCATGCAGCTTTACACTCAGAAACGACTGAAGCAGATATACACCGCCTTTGTAACGAAGCGATCACACACAACTTCTATTCTGTTGCAGTCAACCCGATTTGGACAGCTACTGCAGTATCTCTCTTGAAAAATAGTGATGTACAAGTACTCGGTGTTTCCGGTTTCCCATTAGGTGCTATTCGAACTGACAGTAAGATCGACGAAGCTGTTCGTGGAGTTGAAGATGGTGCTACTGAAATCGACATGGTGGCTAATATCGGGTGGATAGTTAGCGGACAAATGAATCGTGCAGAATCAGAAATAGCAATGATTCGCAAAGCTCTACCAAAGGAGGTCGTATTAAAAGTTATCATTGAGGCAGGAAAATTAGATACCGACCAACAGATAACCGCAACAAAAGCAGTCATACACGCAGGTGCCCAATTTGTTAAAACATGTACGGGATTCTTTGGAGGGGCAACTGTAGATCAAGTCACTACCCTCCATAATACTGCCAACGGCCAGATCGAAGTTAAAGCATCTGGTGGAATACGCACGCTCGAAGACTCATTGGCATTGCTGAAAGCTGGCGCAACTCGGCTCGGTAGCTCCGCATCCCCTGCAATTGTTCGAAAGTGGCAAGAAATTTCTAATAGTATGCATAAGAATTTGTAGATTCTATTGCGTAGACCATTCTATTGTATGATTGTGTAGCATATGACGGGACCAGAAGAAAAAAGAACAAAACGCCCTTTTATAGGGATACACTTTAAGTGTTGTAACATATACTCACGTATTTACTTAAACAAGAGTGGCAAAGCATTTGTTGGATGGTGCCCTCGCTGTACAAAAAAAACAGAAGTCCTTGTATCCCCAACAGGTGGCAAGGGTAGATTCTTTGAAGCGGAATAGTAGGTGTCATTGTTGAAATCAAAAATTGTCGTCGTTCCACTTGGTGAGGTTGATTTCATGATGGTAAATCGATTGGCCGCTGACCTCGGTCCGGTTTTTAATCGTTCGGTTGATATCTTGAAGGGAATGAAAGTCCCCGTTGAGGCTCATAATATTATACGCGGACAATACTATGCACTGGTACTGATGTCTAAACTAGAGCGAATCAAAGCAAATTCTCGCGAAAAAGTTATCGGTGTTTGTGAAGAAGACCTCTACCTGCCTGATCAAAACTCAATCATCGGATTTAGTGACGCCCTCGCGGGAACGGCTGTGATTTCACTCTATCAACTCAGAATAGAATTCTACGGTCTTCCAGAAGATGAGAAAAAAGTGTACCCTCGTCTGTATAAAGAGTCACTTCACCAATTAGCCCACCTATTCGATTTACCTGAATGTCGTAACAGCAAATGCGTTAACTATTTTTCTCAAATGATGCTCGACATAGATCACAAAGGTCAAACGTTTTGCGATATCTGTCGAAGAAAAATCACTGGTCAGTTTTAGGATGGACATATAACAAATGCCTTTGACACTTGAACAGATCATTGACTTGTTGCGCACCGATTCCGCAATTAAAGAAAACATCACGCATTGGAAGTCATTTTCTGAAAAAAAAGCAATCTACAAAGACTTCCCTGCCTCACTCGATCAACGTTTGACAACAACAATGCAAACTCGCGGTATAAAGAAACTATATACCCATCAAGCATCCGCCTTAGAATACATTCAGTCTGGAAATGATACTGTTGTTGTCACACCAACAGCATCAGGAAAAACACTATGCTACAACCTGCCCGTACTTGATCGCATACTTAAAGAACCAAACACTCGTGCGCTCTACCTCTTTCCCACTAAGGCCCTCTCACAAGATCAACTGTCAGAATTGTACGAACTGGTTCAAAATCTTGATGTTGACATTAAAACGTACACCTATGACGGTGAGACACCACAAACGGCACGTCGTCTTATTCGTTCAGCGGGACATATTGTAGTAACAAATCCTGATATGCTCCACGCCGGTATCCTCCCACACCATACCAAGTGGATTAAGCTGTTCGAGAACCTGAGATATGTTGTTATTGATGAGGTGCACAATTACCGTGGAATATTCGGCTCTCATCTAGCCAATGTTATCAAACGATTAAAAAGGATCTGCCGATTCTACGGTTCAAACCCGCAGTTTATCTGTTGTTCTGCAACAATAGCAAATCCATCAGAACTGTCTGAAAAAATTATTGGTCGACCTGTAACCCTCGTCGATAATAACGGTGCTCCATCGGGTGAAAAACACTTCCTCATTTATAATCCACCAATTGTTAATAAACAACTCGGCATCAGAAAATCCGCTATCAATGAAGCGGGCAGACTGGCAGTTTCATTTCTACGGCATCGTATCCAAACAATTGTATTTGCCCACTACCGCCTACATGTTGAAGTTCTGTTGACTAATTTACAGCGCGAACTGAAAGATGATTTAGGTAAAGGGATACATATTGCGGGATACCGTGGTGGCTACCTCCCAAATGAACGGAGACGAATAGAAGCAGGGTTACGATCGGGAGAGATTACAGGCGTTGTTTCAACCAATGCCTTAGAATTAGGTATTGATATAGGAGGACTTGATGTTTCGATCATTGTCGGATACCCGGGTTCGATTGCCTCTCTATGGCAACAAGCGGGTCGAGCAGGTCGCGGTTCAGGAACATCATTGACTGTCATGATTGCCAACTCATCGGCAATCAATCAATTTCTGAGCTTTGACCCAAAGTTTATCTTCGAACGATCACCTGAATCGGGCATTATCGACCCGAATAACCTGATCATTCGAGCAAATCACCTAAAATGTGCCGCCTTTGAATTACCATTTGATAAAGATGAATATTCATTGGAGGACGGAACAAAAGAGATCCTAGATTATCTGGAAGATGAAAGACTTGTTCGTCACGCTGGCAGTAGATACCATTGGTCATCGGAAATCTATCCTGCTCAGGAGATATCGCTTCGCTCCGCCTCACCACAAAACTTTGTCATTCTTAATGAGACGAATCATTCTCAAGTCATCGGTGAGGTTGACTACTTCTCAGCACCGATTTTCCTGCACCCCGATGCTATCTACTTACACCGTGCTCAACAATACCAAGTCACCAAGCTCGATTGGGATGGTAAGAAAGCATATGTAAAAGAAGTAGATGTTGATTACTATACCGACTCCGAAACCAAGACCGATTTGAAAGTGCTTGAGACTATTGAAGAAGATACCTTTGGAGATGTTAACATTCACTTCGGTGATGTTTCTGTAACATCCGTTACTGTCCTGTTCAAAAAAATAAGGTTCGAAACACATGAGAACGTTGGTTCTGGAAATCTTACAATGCCTGAACTGGAGATGCATACTAGTAGCTTTTGGTATAGCTACCCAGGAGATATTGCAAATCGGGTCAATATCAGTATGGCTGATTTTGGCGGAGCATTGCGAGGACTCGCAAATATGCTGGGAAAGATTGCTCCTCTCTGGGTCATGTGTGATAGTCGAGATCTAAGATCAATTTCTGAAGTCCGTGCACCGTTCACCGAAAGACCTACAATATATATCTACGAGAACATCCCGGGAGGTGTCGGATTGGCCGAAAAGTTATTTCTCGAACATGAACGGCTTTTTGAAACTACGTACACCCATATTCGTAATTGTGTCTGTACCGATGGGTGCCCATCATGTGTCGGACCACCGATGGAAGTAGGAATTGGGGGGAAATCAGG
>JAJRUL010000014.1 GCA_024277795.1 Candidatus Zixiibacteriota bacterium | reverse complement strand
TAATCGAAGATAGGAATACAGCTCTTCATCAGTAACGCGAAGGTCATATTTTTCAACTTCCTGCATGACTAATCTATCATGAAGGATCTGTTTCCAGACATTTTGGCGAATTTCAGCTATTTTAGAATCTGGCAGTTCGTCATCCGTTTTCTGTGATTCTATCTGTATTGCCTGATCTACAAGACGATTATAATCAGTCCAACTCACCGTTTCACCATTGATAAGAGCGGCTGTATTTGACGCCACACTATCCTGACGTGAGGAAAAACCTGCACCCCACTGTAAAACGATCATCGCTACGAAAAATAATAGAACAATCATGATGATTGGAAAGATCATTCGTCTTAACATTTCAAACATTCTCAACTACTCCTTTGTATAGTTCAATCCTGTCCCGACTTATTTGACCCTTCGGTGAATGCCGAAGTCGGAATATGTAAAGTCCGGCAGGTTCATTTTCAGGTCCAAACGCAGTCAACGAATATACTCGAATTGTCGAATAATGCAACTGTGAGGATCATTTTATTATACAATTACGGTTACTTTTCAACTATCCTGTAGATAAGTTGTTTAACTACAAAATGTATGGAAACTGAGTATGCTGATACAGTTATCGACTATAAGTACAATACTATTTACTTTTGTTCTTGTCTTCTTCCCTGGAATTGCGTTTTCCGACCAAGCACCAGTTTGGCCTATAGGCTCAAGGGTCGATCTTTCAAGCGGATTTGGGGATTATCGCCCCGACCACTTTCATTTTGGTGTTGATATTCGAACGGGTGGGAAGATAGGGGAAAGAGTTTTTGCACCAGTCGACGGGTATCTTTACAGGATTCGCACTAGTTATAATGGATATGGTAAAGCATTGTACCTTAAGGGGGATGACGGATATATCTATGTTTTTGCGCATTTATCACAATTTGCCAATAATCTGGAACAGTATATCCAAAAGGCTCAAACGTCTAGCCGTCGATATGAACAGGATATCAGACTACCGAAGGACTCAATTCGGGTAAAACAATCTGAGTTTATCGCATTTTCAGGTAGTACTGGTTCGGGTGCTCCTCACCTCCACTTTGAGCAGAGAGACAAAGAAAACCTGACCTTGAATCCGTTAAATCATGGATTTGAAATCAATGACAAGACTCCTCCAACTTTTTCCCGTTTAGGCTATCAACTTATCGATGATAAGTCTTTGTTTCAAGGTGGGTTACGTAAGAGGTTTGTAGATGTGCGATATTCAGCGGATCAGGGGTATTATGTTCTGGATTCCGTTCCGTTTTTCAATAGTCCGTTCGGACTGTTGGTCGATTGCTACGATCAGATGCGTCCGAAGGGGATGAAACAGGCAATCAATACGCTAGTATTAGAGGTGGATGGGAGAGAGCTTTTTTCGCGGAAATATGATTCGATCGATTTTGCAGTTAACAAATCTGTTGACTTGGAATATGATTACCAGGAATCAGTACAAAAGCGTAAAAGAGTCCACCGTCTTTTCCGTTCGAGATTCAGTACTTTTCCCGGAAGTAATGGGGTAACAGGGTTAGGAATACCTGAAGCACCACTCAAGACCGGGCTTCATCATGCAAGAATCAAGGCTGAGGATAGTTATGGAAACAGGTCAGAACTTCGATTCGATTTTGTCTGGAGTACAGACCCTGAACTCTATGAACTGAAAAGCCGTGAAAAAATCAATAAAGATACAACCTTATTTGTCTTGTCACCGAATAAGTCAGGACGGGAGATCGCTGTTGATTCAGCTGTAGTAATCCGTCTTAGCCGTGGTATTTGGGGGAGAACCTCAGATCCACAATTGAAAAAAAGAGCGGACGGTGGATTTGAATTCAAGGCTGAAGGAGCGAAAAAATCAGTCCATATATTGCGTCTGCGACTTTATACGACTACAGGGGCAGTTATAGATGATCTGATTTTTTCAGGTATTCTCGACCCTGGAGTCGGAATCCCTAGACTTCAATATGATATTATTGACGATGGTCTGCTAGTGTATCTCGATATCACCTCGCGTCGAGGATCCCGTTCTGAACTGGATATTTACTATCAGGGGAAGTTATTAGATCGTCTTTCCTCGATTATGCTGACGGCCAGTAAGCATGTATGCTTTGTCCCGGCGGTGGAGAAGTTTGCGAATATCGACCGAATTGATATTCGTCTCAGCTCTGATACAACAAATGTAGCGAGTTCTTACGGCTCATTGCAGATCAAACTGTATGGGTTGGGCGAACCTGAGGAGATAAAAATAGATAGGTTTTTTTCTGCGTACATTGGGGCAGAAAATCTGTATCAGCCGAAATTCATCCATACAGTAAGTGAGATTGTCCCGAACAAAGCATTCTTGAAGATGGCATCAGAGAGGTATATGATTGAACCTGATGTATTTCTCTGCAGGAAACCTTTTCAATTGACGTATCAGTTCCCAAATGATGTCCCTGAAAACAAAAGGACAGGGTTTTGTTGGTTGAATCCAGAAAAGAAAAATTGGGTATGGCTCGAGAGTAAACTCTCAGGTACCCAATTGCAAGGGGAGTCTGTCGGTGGTGGAGTTTTTGCAGTTATGTATGATTTTGATCCGCCTCAAATATCGCGCTTATCGATTAAAGACGGGAAAAGGTACCAACAAACACGCCCTGTAATACGATTTATATTGGAAGATACTCTTTCAGGGATTGCCCCTGACACAGGTATAATAATCGAAATCGACGGAAAATGGCTGATTCCTGAATATGATCCCGAAACAGGTTATGTGATCAGCAGACCGCTTGATAATTTGAGTATTGGAAGGCATCATTTAGGTATTCGTGCGTATGATCGCGCTGGAAATGTGGCTGAACATTATTTGAATTTTATCGTTACAACGAGAGAGAACTTAAGAGGTAAAGGTAGGTAGAATACTGAATGTTTATTCCGATCAGAGATGATGCGCCAACATATAGAACGCCATATGTGACAATTACGCTGATTGCCTTAAACAGCCTTGTTTTCCTGTATTCTGTTTCGCTAGGAACAAAAGGCTTTCATTTTTTTACGCTCGAGTATGGTTTCATACCTTATGAATTCGTCAATGCTCTCAAGAGCTTGCCACAATATGACTCGGCACTTCTTGATACGATATCCTCAATGTTTATGCACGGTGGATGGATGCACCTTATCGGGAATATGCTCTTCCTGTGGATATACGGCAATAATGTAGAAGATTACTTCGGGCATGTCCGTTTTATTCTGTTTTACCTTATTTCAGGTTTAGCTGCAATAGCTCTTTTTACTCTCTTCGGCCCAGACTCTCAGATACCATTGGTTGGTGCTTCAGGAGCTGTTGCAGGGTTGATGGGAGCCTATATGGTTCTTCATCCGCGAGCACGAATAACAGTTCTTGTAATCTTTTTCTTTATACAATTCTTTACTCTTCCCGCAAAAGTAGTACTCGGATTTTGGTTTGCATATCAATTATTGATGTCAATAATGGGGTCGGCCAGTGGTGGTGGGGTCGCATGGCTTGCTCATGTTGGCGGTTTCGGTTTTGGCTATCTTCTCTTGAGATTATTGACCAAGAATGGTCGACGAGGGGGAGCGACACAAATAAACAGACAACGGGTGATACGAATGAATTGGTGAGGACTTATCAATTCCCAACACGTTGAGTTTCGATTCGTAGTATGTAAGAACTCAGAGAAGGAACAGAGAAACAATATGCCATGTACTGATATTACTGATAAGCTGACCATCACGATTGATAATGATGATCGGATACTTGACTATTCTTTGGAGAAACTTACTTGTGGGGGACAGGTCGGCCCCGATCGTATGATTAGTAAATGGCTCATCGGCAAAACGGTTTCTGAAGTTCTTCATACTGAGTTAGATCAGTTTCATGCCCTCCTTAAGACAAAGACCGATTTGAAGGAATATCTTGCTCTTAAACACTTTATGGCTGTTCAAGCAGGTTTTGCTGTATACTCAGGTTGTGAAGCAGGAAGTATATCTGACCACTGTACTCTTGATTCGATTGAAAATACTGATGAGAAGACGGTTGTAGTATTTCATCAAGATGTTGCAGGTGTGGTTGAGCAGATCAAGTCATGTGGCGGTTGTTGTAAGGGATAGTTTATTCTTCCGCTTTACCGTTTAGTTCTATTGTCTTTATCCAAATAATATATCCATGAGATGTGTTCTTGTTGTGGCGACGAGAGGTTGTCTTTCAACTTGTTCTCGCCTAAAACTATGACTACGTTTTATGGTAAGGATCTGTTTAAAAGTACAGGAGTGTAAGAGATGATTGCAAATAAACAAGCATTAGATTATCATAGTAGAGACAGGCGAGGGAAAATAGAAGTTACTGCAACAAAACCGTGCAGGACTCAACTTGATCTTTCATTAGCATATACTCCAGGTGTTGCCGAACCTTGTATGCGAATTGCCGAGAATCCTAAAGATGTGTATAAGTATACCGCGAAGGGGAATCGTGTGGCTGTTGTTTCGAATGGATCGGCAGTGTTGGGGCTTGGGAATATCGGCCCGGCCGCAGGTAAACCTG
>JAJRUL010000185.1 GCA_024277795.1 Candidatus Zixiibacteriota bacterium | reverse complement strand
TGCGGCAACTGCAGCAGGTGCACGTAATGCTGACTTACTACTTGTCGATACAGCAGGCAGGTTGCACACAAAATCACACCTGATGGAAGAGCTTCGCAAGATCAAACGAGTTATTGCTAAAGCCATTCCGAATGCGACAATATACACCAAACTCATCCTCGACGGCTCCACAGGCCAAAATGCGGTCTCTCAAGTAAAGGTCTTTTCCGAAGCTGTTGGATGCGATGCGTTAATTATTACAAAGCTAGATGGTACCGCCAAAGGGGGTGTCATTATCGCCCTTGCTGAAGAATTGGGGGTCCCGGTCGAATATGTTGGTATTGGTGAAGGAATTGACGATCTTCAAGAGTTTGATCCAAAGGAATTTGCAGAGGCACTCTTCTCCAATGAATGAACTTTCACTACAAACATCGACCCGTGAAGAAATGGTCGACATTACCGCACTAGTCCAAAATGCGGTTATCGAATCTGGTGTTGTAAACGGCTTAGCTATCTGCTTTGTACCCCATACTACAGCGGGTGTCACAATCAATGAAAACGCTGATCCTGATGTTACTCGTGATATGCTACACAAACTGCACAGACTCATTCCTCAAGAAGATGGCTACCTCCATGCCGAGGGAAACTCTGATGCTCACATAAAGACAAGTCTCATCGGTTCGTCAGAACAGATACTTATTGAGCAAGGCCAATTAGTTCTCGGTCACTGGCAAGGTATACAGTTTTGTGAATTCGACGGACCGAGAAAACGACGAATTATTGTTCGGATAGTATCTTTTGCTTAAAATCAATATCATTGCTATCGGTAAAGATAAGAATAGTTGGGTTCGAGAAGGATCGGCTCATTATGAAAGACTCCTCTCTCGATTTGCAGTAATTAACTGGCATATCTGCCCTGCTCTAAAAAAAACCGCCTCCCTCACCCCGTCACAGGTAAGAAAACAAGAAGCTGAGTCTCTTCAGAGAGTTTTACAAAAAGGAATTATCATAGCACTATCAGATAGTGGCACCAAGAAAGACAGCAGTCAGTTTGCTAAAATGTTAGAAAAAATACAGATACATTCCAAGGGACAGATTCAATTTGTAATTGGCGGTGCATATGGATTGGATACGACGATATTGAATTCTGCAGATTCCATCATCTCCCTCTCCCCTCTAACATTTTCTCATCAGTTAGTTCGGCTCGTTCTCTTAGAACAACTGTACAGAGGGTTCTCCATTTTACATGGAACTGATTATCACAAGTAGTCAGCTATTACCCATCACTCTGTTTTATCTGATTTTGATTCACACCACAAATAAAATTAGCGTCCGCAAGGGGGTAACTCACGGACGCTAAAAAGGAAAGAAAGAGGGGTGTTTTTATTTCAAGAGAACCATCTTCTTCGTCTCAACAAACCCATCTGTCTGGAGGCGATAGAAGTAAATTCCCGAAGCAATCTTTTCACCATTACGACCAGCACCATCCCACTCAACTGAAACCAATCCAGCCTCGCTCATACCGGAGTATTCACGAACTGCCGCACCTGTCACATTATAGATAGTCAGTGACCATCCAGACTGATGAGGCAGTGCAAAACTAATAGTAGTCGTCGGGTTAAACGGGTTCGGGTAGTTCTGGTATAGAGCATAATCTGTTGGCAGAGACTCTCCCTTGAGTATTGATTCGTATGGCTGGCCAAAATAGTCAACCAACTCAAACGTAGTAAGGTTGACCTCACCTGTACCTGTATACGATATTTCAACAAGTTCTCTGTTGCCGGGCATTACAGTATTGGTGCCAAAGTCATAGACTAATACTCGAAGTTGGCCGTCGACAATGTCCCACATCAGTCTCATATCTGAAGCGTCAGTTCCTAAAGAAACATTCTCTATCTCTACTCCGTCATTTGCAGAGAAGACCAAATGTGCCGCTCCAATACTGCCAACCGCCTCTGTGCGAATTACGGTGCCGTCAGATGTATTCTCCTGAGAGATAATCAGTGGTTCTTGGTATGCATTTAGACGTGGCAGAGGATCAGCATCACCAACAATAACGCGAATCAGGAAGACCAAATCCCCAACACTTAACGTCAATCCATCAGCATTGACATCTGAAGCGGCAGTCTGACCTGCAATGTTTATCGTAAAGGCACTCAAACCATAGATAAAGAAGTTTGAGAAGACAACAGCATCACCGATTTCATACGGCACACCGTTTAGATTAATATCACCGCGAGCATCAATAGAATCAGGATGGACTACACAGATGCCACCATTGATAAATTCGATACATCGTTGTGGTGTTGGTTTACCTGGAATGACCTGGATACAGGCATCGGGCGAACCCACGCCAAACGGTCTTGAGTTCGATGGGTAGAGGATATCGTCCTCTTCATCCCAAATAGTATTCAATTCAGGGCCAAGAATCCTAAGATCAAGCATCAGGTTGTTTCCTGTCGGGTCCGCAAATGTATTATCCGCACATCCATACCAAACAAAATTGATCGGCAGGAATTGATCACCTAAATTTTGATCATTGGCCACCATGAACCCTAGCGTTGCAAGAATACCATTCGGACTGAGTGCCTCTGGTGAAGGATGCACAGGGCCATTATTCATATCAGCGATACCAATCAAGCGTACCAAACCTGAAGGGCACACAGACCCACAATCACCGTCACCAAGACGATGGGTAAAGTACTCCCACTCAGATATCACACTATTATCTGTTGAAACCCAATTAAAAGTCATAACTGAGGCATCATAGGAAATCAATAAGTCCAATCCGCCTATCAGATCCATCGACTCTACCATCAAATTTACTTCCTTCATAACACCAACCGGTGTACAGTCACCATTGTCGAAGTACACTCGAGCACAAAGATCACAATCTTCTTTCTCAACTACTTCAATAGTAAATGAATCTGTAGTAGTATTACATCCATCAGATGCTTCAAAACAGAACTCAAACGTTCCAAAACGGTCAGGGAGGAAACATACCTGACCTGAATCTGTAGTAATCAATTCAAATGTACCATCACCGCAACTCATTGCCAAACTTACCAATGACTCACTATCACTGGCTGATATACCATCAATACATATGAAATTCGTGTCATCAATACATCGAACAAATGTTTGAAAATCAGGTAGTGACACAACTGGTGCTTGATCAGCTATCACATTTACCACTGTCCGAAAAGTATCTACACCACAATATGCCGTCGCAATAACATCAATGGCATATACTCCTGCGGTGGTAGCAGTAAAACAGACACTATCATTCGATATCGTATATCCATCAGTCACCGTCAAACTAACATCAACACCTGTGACGTTAATCGGATAACAGATCGTCGGTTGACTTGCCAAACATACGAGCGTGTCAATCCTCGCAGGACCAGTTATTTGTGGCGGATCAGCCCGAAAAACATTGACATCGAAATTACAAGTGTCATTACCACAATCAGCATTAGCAATCATGGTGATATTTATAATTTCAGTTTGAGCAACTGGTATTACAACTTCACCAGTCAGCGTATCATACCAGCCCACCGGACTAACGACTACCTCCGCATCTGACGGAGATACAACAGCTACGATCCGAATTGTGTCAGGTCCGCAGATAGTATCAACCGGAGGAGATGATGGACAGAAAATCGACGCTGATATTCCTGGGGCGAGGGTCACAACAGTAGTATCTGATGATGAAAGCCCGCAGGAGTCAGTCGCTGTTAAAATTATAGTGTAAGCGCCAAAATCTGTCGGTGCCAAACAGATCGTATTACCTGTAATGGTACCGATTGAAGTTGTCAAAGTCAGGGCATCACCTTCGGGATCAGTTGCTGTAAAAGAGACACAAACTTCGGGAAGTACACATGAAGTAATAGGAGCAATATCCGTCAATGACACAACCGGTGCAGTATTAAAACTCGATGTGACTACAAAACTACACGTATCACTCCCACATGAACCGTTTCCAATTAGTGATACTGTTTGACTACCTGCTTGTAGAATAGGTACTGCAAGTTTGCCGTCGATAATGTAGGATAATCCGCTACTTATAACAGTATCAACTGATGTTGAGAATCCATAGTCGAAGAAAAGTGTGTCAGGTCCACATAATGAAACTGACGTATCAGCAGGACAAGTGACAACAACTGGTGCTTCAATTGCAACCTCGACAGGAACTACGCACGTGTCTGTATTACATTCAGATGTTGCGACAACGGTAATAGAATATAATCCGCTCGTATCAGCAAAGAAGCAAATTTGATTGTCAGCCCATGTACCAACTGATGTCGTCACCTGATAACTCGGACCGGTTATATTCAAAGGCAGACAAACCATTCCTGAATCGCAAAGAGCGATATTCACAGGGTCAAAGAAACCACACTCGATCGTGACATAATCTCCTGTTTCAACGACTATACAGAACGAAGCAGTATCGGCAATACCGCATGAATCTGTTGCAACAATAGTACCACAGTACGTTCCCGCAGTATCAGGAGCAAAACAAACTTGCGATGTTTGTGCATCGTAGCTTCCAAGAGTAGTCATTATCGATTCAATATTACCGTCAGAATCGGTTACTGCTACTGGTACACATATTCCCTCTGTAACACATTGGCGTACTGTATCAAGCGACTGAACAACATCAACCAAAGGCGCACTGTTGCTTGTCACAGTCACAAGCATGACATCTGTATCACTTGCACCGCAACTATCTACCGCAGTCACAGTAAGAGTGTATACCCCGGCAGTATCTGCCAAGAAGCAGACTTGGCTTGTTCTTTCGTTATATGTTCCTCCTGTAACAGTAATCTCCTGTATGTTCCTGTTAGCATCAGAAATTCCTACCGGGACACAAAGTTCTTGAGCACTACAAATCATAACGCTCTCATCAGGTGGGAGAATAACTAAAGGTGTTGAGTTACAAATTACATTGATGGAGAATGTACTGGAGTAACTGCCACATGGAGTCGTTGCCATCACAGTAATCTTGTTAGTATTTGAGCACTCAGACCAGAAACATACTGTCTGGTTTACCGAGTCATACCATGTGTTAATACCCCAGACTTCGACAGTTGAATTCTCTGGTATCCCCTGTACAGGGAAACAGAACGTATCGACTAATGAGCACGTGAAAACACTTGTGTCTGGAGATGTTATGATTTCAATTCCTTGATCAGTAACAATCGTAATATAGGCAGTATCAACCGCACTATTTCCACATGAATCAACAGCAGTAACTATTATTTCATAAGTTCCACTATCATAAGGAGTAAAACAAGCAAGATCATTGATATATTCTCCCTGATTCATTGTTATTGATACAATATCATTGTCTGCATCTGTAACCAATGCTTCAAGACAAACTTGTTGAGGATAGCAAAGATAAAGAGTCGTATCACGCATAGTCGAAATTACTGGAGCAGAACTGATAACAACATCAACAATCATTGTGTCAGCGATAATGGAGCCACATGAATCAGTCGCTGTGGCAATCAAAGTCATCGATCCCGTAGAGTTTGCAGTAATACAAATCGTACCGCTTTGGGAATCATACATCCCGATATTCGTTACCAGATCCTGATATGCTCCTGAGTAGTTCAACGGGATACATACTTCTGTTGGTGCACAACTTGAAATCATCGTATCAGCAGGCAACTGTACAACAGGTGCATTCTGTATCGTAACATCAACTTGAAGAATCGAGGTTGTCGTTCCACATCGTCCCGTATTTGAAAACTCAAGCGTATAAAGACCGGATGTGTCAGGCATAAAGCAGTATTGACCTGTTATTTGATCCAGAAAAACAAAAGGTGGAATAGTCAATGATGCGGTATCAGCGGGAGCAACAATCTGCTCAATCGGGAAGCAGATTTCGGTTCCCGCACAAATAGTTGAGGCAAAGTCAGTCGGTAGAATTAAGCTCGGGGGGGAAAGCATCTCAACTGTGATCAACATAGTATCACGAGATACAGCTCCGCAAGAATCAGTGACACTCATCTCAATAATGTACACACCTGCTGTATCAGCAACAAAACAGCCTCTATTATTCAACGGATCAAAAGAACCATACGACAAGAGAGTATCAACGATATTACCATCAATATCGCTGACAAAAGCATCGAAGCAAATAGTATCAGCCGCACATAATGTAACTGAAGTATCATTACCCAGAGAAACGACAGGGGCTGAGTTCATTGCTACAGTAACAATAATAGAATCATATGCAACAGCACCGCAAGAATCAGTCACCGATACGTTGATTTGATAACTTCCAACACTATCTGCATTGAAACATAACTCACCGGTAAGATCATTGTACTGACCTAGGTTGCTCGTAAAGTTCTGTAAGTAGGTAATGGTTGCAACTGGAATACAAACTTCACCAGGTCCACACAACCATTCATTCGTATCATTACCAAGTTCGACAAACGGATTATTCGGAAACGAAACAGTTACAAGAACAGTATCTACAACAGTAATGTTACAATTCCCTACCGCACCAAACTCAACAGTATAGATACCAGCCGAGTCAGCGGTAAAACAAATTGTATTTGCAACCGAATCATATATACCAATAGATGGACCAACAAGGGATGTGTATTCCCCAACTAATCCTGCATCAAAACACACTTCATTGTTACCACAAAGATTCGCAGCAAAATCAGCAGGCAAAGTTAATATCGGAGGTGCTTGCTTAGTTACAGTAACGATAGTAGTATCACTTACTGTTATGCCACATGAGTCTGAAGCAGAAAGAATCAGTTCATATATACCAGTCGTATCAGCATAGAAGCAGAAATCTCCCGTTTGAGAATCATAGCTACCGATATTGGACGTAGTACTAATGATGTCCCCATCAAGATCGATCATACTTGCGTTAAAACAAAGTGTCTCAGGATAACAAACAGTAGCCGAATAATCATTGGCCATCGTAACCGTAGGGGCTTGATTATAAGCGACAGCAACAAGAACCGTATCAGAAGCAACATTCTCACAACTATCAACGACAGTAGCGACCACTGTATACACTCCTGCTGTATCAGGAGTAAAACAAATATCTCCTGTTAATGAGTCTATAATCCCGATGTTAGAATTGGCCATTAAAAGCCCTGCTGAACTTTGCATCGGAAGACAGATCTCTGTTGGAGTACACTGCAACACCGAGAAATCGGTCGGAAGAGAAACTGACGCATCGATCGGGAAAGATACAGTTACAAAAATCTGATCAGTAACCACCTCTCCACATTCATTTTTCGCACCTATTGTAATATCATAGACACCGTTTGTATCAGGTGTAAAGCAGAACGTACCCAACGTCGGATCGAAAGTACCAAATGATGGTAATACATATCCTGCAATACTGTCACCACTCATCGTTACATTAAAACAGACCTCAGTCTGGTTGCACATCAACTGTGAAAAATCAGTCGGCAGTGTTACTACAGGAAGCCCGGGACGATCAACAATGACATTGGTCGTATCACTAGCAACGACACCACAAGAATCAGTAACAGTCAAAACGAGTTCATACGAACCGGCAGTATCCGCAACAAAACAGTACTGACCGGTATTTACATCATACGTACCAAAACCGGCATCTATTATAGTCAAATCATTATCAGGTGCATATACTTGAGCATCCAAACAGATAGTATCAGGCAGACAAGAGAGCACCCATGAATCAACAGGCAAAGTGACTGTAGGAATGATATTGTTCGTTACAACTATATTTAGCGTATCAATTGCCTCAACACCGCAAAAGTCTGTGACACCAACAATCATTTGGTAGGTACCCGCCGTATCAGGTGTAAAACAAACCTGTCCTGCAAGTTCGTTGTACACACCTAGGCTGGTTGTCAGAGAAGCAAATGGAGACGCTGTTGTTACATCAACGCAGATCTCTGCAGGTATACATTGATAAACCGATAAGTCTGTCCCAAGATCTACTGAAGGCGGATCATTAAAGGCAACTGTAACAGAAACTGTATCCGCTGTTTGAACATTACAACCAGCAAAAACTCCTAAAGCAACAGTATATGTTCCCGCTGTATCAGGCACAAAACAGAACTTATTCGTTTGCTGGTCGAAAATCCCAAGCCCTTCCTGATAATATGATTGATACGCGCCATCTATGAGCACATCGAAGCATACAGTATCACGTTGGCAAATTGTGACATTATAATCAGCAGGCAGAACAACAGTCGGCGGTATATTAATACCGACAGTTACTATAGTAGTATCAGAAGCTGTCGCCCCACAAGAATCTACTGCCGTAGTTACAACAGTATACACGCCAGCCGTATCAGCAAAGAAACAGACCAGGTTGGTCGTATTATCATATGTGCCGATATTAGTATTGACTGAAACAATATCGAAATCAAGATCATCAGCAGTAGCGACAAAACAAACAGTCTCTGGATTACACAAATCAATCTGGAAATCAACGGCAGAGTTTACATACGGCAAACGATTCCCCGATACGACTACTGGAACTACACACGTATCAGCAAGTCCGCACTCATCCGTTACGGAGACAGTAATATCAAATTGACTAACTGAATCACCGATTATTGTTACTGTATTGCCAATGATCGAAGCATTCCCCGAAAGGACATCATAAGTCAAAGGGCCTAATTCAGGATCAGTTGCTTGAAGATCAAAACTGAATGTATCAGTAGAACAAGAGAAGAAAGACAAAGTATCAGGACAAGCAAGCACAGGAGGTTTGTTCACAAGAACAGTAACATAGAGAGAATCTGTGAACCACTGAGGAGAAGCAGATTGTGAAGCATTCTGTGATCGACAATCATCGAAAAGACTATAGTAGAGGAGAAATGTCGTAGAGTCGTTAGTTACCGAAAGACAGGTACGACCTGTTGAGTCATCAATCTGGGTAAAGTCAGCATACCCACCACTAAGTACCCATATAACTGAATCCCCTTCAGCATCAAAAACAAACATATCAAAACAAACAGTACCAGTATCACAAGCAACAATAGTAGTATCATGAACAGGAAGAGATGGAAGAGAATTATATGAAACGGTATCATACAGAAATGCTGTATCACTGGAACAAGCATCAGAAGCCGACAATTGCCAACTGTATACACCTGCTGTATCGGGAAGATATGTAATGTATCCAGTAGAAGGATCTATCTGACCAGGGCCCGAAAGCATCTCAAAAACGACTGGTACCGACTCAGGATCGACTGCATACGCTTTTATGTACCTATCATATGACGCACCCGCACAAAAATAGATAGAATGGTATTGATCTACCATAACAGGCGCCTCATCAACATATATATCATAACGATGAGTCAGATATGTCGAATCAACCCCGTCAATTAGCAGGTACTGCACCAATGAGAAATTGTCAACTTCAGTATATTGGCTGTAATACCCAACCAATGTATCCCCGATGACAATAGAATAGACAGAACCAACTCCGTCAAAAATTTCAAGTGAAGCAGTAGCTGGATTATTAACCGGATACTTCACTGTATCATAGACTGTTTCACCTACGCATACACGAAATGTATCTATCGGTATTGTACTGCCAATTGCCGCAGCGGAGACATAAGTCCCCGAGGCAAGCAACCATATGAATAGAAGATAACGTAATACCCCAAAACGATTCATCTTTCCTCCAAGTGGAACCTTCTCGGCTCAGTATAAGCGGAGAGGTATCCTTCGAACGTTGTAATAACTCTAAAAGTAGACATCAATATCAGTTTAATGGGTCATGGGTACCCCTACACTAAGATCCATTTGCACTTCACAACTACTCTCAGTCTGTCCTACAACGGGGAAGTACTTTTCTGTAGTAAACTCGTTGCTAACAATAGCCATAGCAATATACTCCTAAAGCGCAATGTGTCAAGGTCTCATAACTAACAGAGTGCAAAGACGCAAGATTTGGGCCGAAAGCTTGGAGAATTGTTTTGTAAAGAACTACAATGATTTCAGAAGAAGTATGCAATAATAAGCATCCATATATGAGCAGTAAAATGCACAATTTGCGCAGTAAGAAGCTGTTGCCCATAACAGTATATAATACTAATCTAAGAATAGCAGAGCCCACAATATATTGAATGATATTATACAGGACCGTAACCTCAAGACCAAACCCTAACCCTAACAAACGTAAGACACTAACAACGAAACTGATATTACTTCAAAACAACTGCTTGTTGACTTCATAGATAGAATCAATACATATTCCCCTGTCCTTAGCAAATATACGGGAGATGAGTATGGTCAGGAAGTCACAAAAAACAAAACAAAAAGAATCAACAATTGACACCCTGCTTAGTGAGATTCGTTCATTCAAACCAGCAAGCAGTTTTACGAAACAAGCAAACGCCTCGAAAAAAACAATATATTCAAAGGCCAAAAAAGACCCTGTCGGGTTCTGGGAAGAAATGGCCTCAGAATTAATCTGGCGCAAAAAATGGACAAAGGGGCTTGATTTCAAAGCCCCCGATGCAAAATGGTTTGTCAACGGCAAGCTCAATATCACAGAATCATGCCTTGATCGTCATATCAAAGAAGGACGACGAAACAAAGCCGCCCTTATCTGGGAAGGTGAACCTGGTGACAAACGGACATTCACCTATTACGACCTCTATCGTCAAGTGAACAAATTCGCCAACGCTCTCAAAAGTCTCGGCATAGGCAAAGGAGATAGGGTCGCTGTCTATCTTCCAATGATTCCTGAACTGGCAATAACTCTACTCGCTTGTGCACGAATAGGAGCTATCCACTCTGTCGTTTTTGGAGGTTTCTCTCCTGAATCGTTAAGAGACCGAATAAATGATGCCGAAGCAAAACTACTGATTACTGCTGATGGTGGATATCGACGTGGACAAATCCTCCCCTTGAAGCATGATGCTGATGTCGCTATTGCCGAATGCCCTTCAATCGAAAACGTAGTAGTAGTAAAACGAGGTGACTTCCTGCTCCGCTTCAAAGAGGGACGAGACCATTGGTATCATCGGCTTATGCAAGATGCAGACCCTTGGTGTGAACCTGAAGTTATGGATTCTGAAGACCCGCTTTTTATCCTCTATACATCAGGTACAACAGGCAAACCAAAAGGAATCATGCACACGTGCGGTGGATATCTGACCGGGGTATACACTACAACCAAATACGTATTCGAT
>JAJRUL010000184.1 GCA_024277795.1 Candidatus Zixiibacteriota bacterium | reverse complement strand
CAATTGCTTTAGCCCATGACATAAGAGTTGCGTCGCCAACAGGACGAAATGATAACTCTCACCCTGTCTTGAGTAAAATCGACTTGTAACAAACTATTTGTGGATCGTTCGCAGGAAGTTTTCCACTTCAGGCACTCCCCCTTGAAATACAAGGTACCCGTTATATGGCTCGCGTTCGGTTATCTCACTACAAATAGGAGTAAGCATGATTTCTTTGACTTTATCCAAATCAGATGTTTGCCCCAAAGCCCATCCAAGTTTGATATAAGCTACCTCAGGTAACATATTTTCAAGTGGAACTATCCCTTTAGCCATGAGGTCTCGTCCAGTATCATAGACAAACATGTGGACATATCCCCAGAGTGTCTGGACAGTCATATATATTGCGACGCCTTCTTTTTGAGCACGCTCAATAGAGCTGTAGACAGCTTTGTTGACATGCCCTAAACCCGTCCCTGCGATTACAATCCCTTTATAGCCTGAGTCAATTAAACTATTAACAACATCGGGTTGCATATTAGGATAATAATAAAGTAATGCAATCTTCTCTTCAAAATATGGCTTGATAGTCACTTTCTTGTCTGGGCGACGTTTTGAATAATTATCTGACAATGGAGTGATCCGTTCTCGATCAATCATTGCCAACGGGATATCACCTATTGTTCTAAATGTAGATCGATATGAGGAGTGCATCTTTCTTACTCGTGTGGCTTGATGAAGAAGTCCATACTTATCAGAGGTAGGGCCAAACATGCATACTACTATTTCTGCTATATCAGATTCTGCTGCGGCTTTGGTTGCATGAATCAAATTAAGAGCAGCATCTGAAGATGGGCGATCTGATGAGCGTTGAGATCCGACCATCACGATCGGAACAGGTGAATCCTGCACCATAAATGCAAGTGCGGCCGCTGTGTGATGCATTGTATCAGTTCCATGACCAATGACAATGCCATCAATATCATTTTCTATTTCTTTACCTATTGACTTAGCCAGTTCGATATACTGTTGTGGCCCCATATTCTCACTGAAGACGGCAAAAAGTTTTTCAGTCTTCAGATTGCAGATATCTGCTAATTCGGGAACTGCCCCATATAATTCCCCGGGAGAGAAAGCAGGTATAACAGCGCCTGTACGATAATCTAAACGAGAGGCAATCGTTCCCCCAGTACCGAATAGTTTGATATTGGGCTTGTTTGCTGAAATGGGAAACTCTTTTTCAGGGATTTTGTAATGTGCTTCTTTGTAACCGCACTCATTCATATTCAAAACAGTATCGACAGCAATACCGACGTTGTATCCTGTTATCAACTTTAATACTATATGGTTTTCATCATCGTTTTCAGATCGCGGGAGGAGAATACCTTTGAAGTCGCCACGGGTTGTTTTGACTTCAACTTCTCCCCAAACCCGTACTTTGTATTTGTCGAGAAGCTCAAGTGAATGACCTTTATATCCCTGTTTTACTTCAGACATTTGCAAACCTACTCTTCAAGAGTGCTTTCAGTTTTGTAAGTTTGATATTTCCAAGAGCTTTTGGACGTAACTGTCCGATCAAAAAGTCAATGAGAGCATCTTCTCTCTTAGTTGTACAATTCGTGAGAAACTGTTTCTGCAGTTTATCTGCCTCAGATAAGAGTTCATTCTCATCGTATACAGCATAATTTATACGGGATAATAGTTCCTGAATGGTTGCATCATGATTAGTGCATTTTAGAGGTAATAACTCATAGAGAATTTCAGCTTCAAGGTTTTTTTTCATAACGCTATCAAAAAGACCAACTATCTGTTCCGCTCCGAGTGCTTGTGGTGCTCTGTGACCATCTCTATCTCGCAAGCGATGTGTAAGAAAATCTGCAACCGTCTTATGGCTGAGGTTGGTTTGGGAGCATATCTTTTCTATGACAGGCAAAAGATTATTTCGAAGTAAATATGTATGTGAATCCTTAGGTATCTTCCATTGATCAAGCTGTTTCAAACGATCTGATATTGAAACCGCCATAGTGCTCTTGGCTCGCTCTATCATCTCCTCATCAATTGCAATTGGTGCGGAATCAGTATCTGGGTACATACGGTCAGCGCCGGGCAATACTCTCTCAAAAATCGTCGTACCATTTGGTAATGATTTGCGTGTTTCATTGGGAACGCCAATCCATGCAAGACGACAACGTTCATCGATTGTCTCAAGCGCAGTACTAATATCGTCATCTGATGCCCAGAGTATTATGTGCGAATCATTTTTGTCAGCTTGAAGCAAATCACTAACACTGTTCCAAAAGGTTTCTTCGTGAGGTGATGCTACACAATCGCTGTACATCATATTCGGTTGATCTAGGCACGCTATAATTTTCAATCGCCCCGAGATCTCATCTGCAAAAGTTTGTCCAGGTTGTGTAAAGTGTGCAAGAAGATTCTTGAAACCTGGCAGATTGATAGCAATCAGCCGTTTTCCCTCTTGTCCCATAAGTGCGACTTTCTCAGGTAAAACAATATCTTCAGGTTGGACTAATTGGGATTTGATTTTCCATTCAGTCTCCTTCAATCCTCTTGATTTAATCTCTTTTTTGATTACAAGAAGTGACTTTTGCCGAAATGCCTCATTGTGGGTCAACTCGGGAATAAGTTTGATGCTTGAGACTCCCTTTATCTCAACGCGGGTTCCCCCTGAAATGGAAACGTTGACATCTTCCCTCGCCGCCCCTGCCCCCGTACGTACTCTACCGGTAGATCGTGCGAGAAATCGTATGTATTCAGCCGTCATCTCGGCCTCATCAGGAGTAAGCAATACAGGATCAGTGACTGTTTCTGACAATGGCATTCCGAGTCGATCAGTAGTGTATACTCTGTCATGACCGATATCTGACACCTCTCGGCAGGAGTCTTCTTCAATACTGATTTGAGTTATCCCGACCTTTTTGTGAGGTAATTCTATTTCACCATCAATACCGACAATTGCCGTTCTTTGAAAACCTGCAGGAATACTGCCGTCGAGATATTGTTTACGCGTGATATGAAGTTCACCGACCATACTACATCCGAGAAGAACCCCTAACTCAATCGATATATCCAATGCAGTCCGATTAATTATAAAGGGAGGCGTATCATCAATATCATATGTACACGCTGTCTCATGGGCAAGATGATAAAATATATTCTTTCTTGTTCGTCGTTCCATAAGGGCGGTGCCGTCATAGCCTCCCATTTCGCTGAGAGTAGGTCGCATGTGTCGTATAACTTCTGCGTCATATTCTCCTTTCTTCTGAAAGAGACCGGCGGGACAACGGCAAAAAAGCTTTTTGTCAGTCAACAACTGTTGATGCACTTCAAGTCCGCACTTAAACCCTAATTCTGAGTAGGTTTGATTTGTTGCATCTATTCTTGAGATGTATCCAACAGATGCACGACTCGTGTTAGTGAAACTGTTTTGTTCGGAGCATTCGATTCTGCTCTTCTGTATTGTTTTATTCAATGATCCAGCGACCTATCTATTCACGGCATTATTATGTCTATACATATCGGGTGGTAGCATAAGCAACAACCTTCGTTTTGGCAATTGCAGAAAGTCGAAATCTCTAGTTCAAACTGTCATATTTGAAAGGAACTGGCCTTGAGATATTAAAATAGGCTGTTTGAAAGATTGAATGTCCCATTAGTTGCATACGATTGCCTATTTCAGGTTCAATCTCAATAACATCAGGCCCTATTGTTCTACCTGTTAACGTATCGACACGATACAATGATTGTGGTCCGTTGAGGCGTTCGATATGAAACCAGTCTTTAGTGACCACGCTAATATGGTCCCATTCAGAGAATTGCGCAAACTCTTCCCCTGGTCTGTTCGGGTTGAGGAGATCACGACCAAAAGTAAGGTCTTGATACTCAAGATCGAGCATGCCAAGTAACGTTGCGGGTATATCTACTTGGCTACCTATCATATTTAATCTGTGTCCAATAGTCGAATCAGGATGCAGTATCAGAAGAGGGATATGGTATTGAGTCAAGTCCATATCAATTTGAGGCTCAAAGAGCATTCCGTTATCTGCGGTTATCATTATGATTGTATTTGTAGCAAGAAGGCTATCTGAACGTATTTTGCGAATGAACTGCCCTAAAGCCCAATCAGAATACTTGAACGCATCGAGTCGTTGTTTGTCTGGTTCACTCTCAGGCAATTCTCCAAACGGCACATCAGGTACGATCCAAGGACCATGATTACTCGAAGTTAACAGAGTAGCAAAGAAAGGTTGATCGCTTAGTTTATGTAGCTCCATAATAGCACGATCAAACATGATATGATCGGGGACACCAAGAGTTGAAAGCTTTTCCGATGAATCGTAATCAAAAAGAGAAAAAACTCGATTGATACCGTTTGATTTTAAAAATCCTTGCATATTGTCAAAGTGAGGGTCATGGGTTGTGAAGAAAACAGACTCATACCCATTATCTCTCAGGATCGATGCGAGACCGTAGAACTTACTCTGCCCTGTCAGTTGTTTCATTATAGACTTTCCCAATAATGTAGGATAGCCTGATAGGGTGCAGAAAATACCCGTGTATGTATGGCAACCTGCCGAATAAAAACGTGTGAATAAGAGCCCACGTGAGGCAAGTGAGTCAAAATAGGGAGATAATCGATAGGGAAATCGATTGTCGAGCACACCGATTCTGGTTGCTCCAAAAGACTCCATTATGATTAGGATTGCGTTTTTTGGTGTTCGTCCCTGATGTTTTGATCGAACAAATCGAGAGATTTTTATGTCTGTCTCATCTGTACTTGGCCCGAGTAGAGATCGAGTGACTGAGTCTGCTTCAGGAATTGCTATCTTTTTCATTAGAGCATGTGTATTCTCTTTGGCAGAAGCATCATAGACAGCATCGCGAAGAAATGTAAATGTGGGATTCAGAGCTAACTGATTCGCTCTATCATAGCGGGAGAAATATGCTACGCCCCAATTTAAGGGTGCCTTCTCCTCAATTCTTCCTCTTCCACCAATAAAAAACAACAGAAAAACAAAAGGAGACCAAATCAAGGTCGACCAAATGGATGAAGCCGTTTGCCTTTTCCGTAGGAAACGTAGGAAAGAATTATGTGTCAGAATGAAAAGCGTTAAGACGATACTGAATAGAATCAGATAAGGGATAACTGGATATGTTTCCCATATCATTCCGATCATCATTCCAGGACTATCCATCCATTGAAGTGCTATTCCGTTCAATCTACTATTAAACATCCTGTAGAATTCTATATCAGCGAGATGCATAAAGAATGTCAGGAAGGCAAGAATACCAACAAACCATCTGTTAAAAGCAAAGCTTGATCCCCTTTTCATTGGATTCAAGAATGGGATCAAAAAAAGGAGGAACAAGCTCATACCAATATACGACGAAATGGCAAAATCGAACCTAAGCCCTACTAAAAAAGATTGTAGGAGAATAAGCTTCGGAATGACAACTGAGCTTTTAGGAAGTCGTATGAGCAGGATGATACGCCAGAGTTCGAAGAACAAAGTGAATAGGAACGCTGTCCCTACTGCATACAATACTGAGGATGGGATCCGTTTTTTCATTGGAATAAACCTGATAGATATCTTACTGCGATTCCGAGTAGGATAAATGTGAGGAGTGATTTTATCATTTTGACAGGCACATATTTTTGTATCCTCGCCCCAACATACATACCAGCCATCCCACCCACTCCAAGAAGAAGACCTAGCGAAATATCAGCAGTAGCAGGTGGAGTGGTACCGGATAATCCCAATCCCCAATATCCTAATAGGCCAAATGCTGAACCTGCAAAACTACCAACCAATGTCGCTCCCGCAATTGTATAAACAGGAATGCGAAAAACAGTAACTAAGAGAGGGGCGATTACAGCAGCCCCTCCCAAACCATAAGCGCCTGCCGCTACTCCAACAATCAGGCAAATACCTAATAATATCGGGGTCGATATAGTATGCAGTTGGTTTTCATACGAGAAACTCACATGTCGGATATTGATTATAGCATCACTCACTTGTAATGACTCTTTTGTACAATGAGCTATTTCCCCCTTCCCTCTCATACATATGATATCAATCAACATTCGAATCCCAATGAGTCCAAGAACAACCCCTGCAAATGGTTTGAAAACATTCGGATCAGGCAGAAGTGTAACGCGGACATATGCACCAAGTAATGCACCGGGAATAGTACCCAGAATAATAGCAAAGGCCAATGGCCAAACCATTCGCCCTTCTCGCCAATACCGATATACCCCACTAGGAATCCCTACTATGCTATAAATGAGGTTAGTTGGTGTAACACCAGGAGCTACAAATCCAAGTATGGAAATCTGGAATGGCAGAACAAGAAAAGCTCCGGAAAGCCCCCCGGTTGATGCTATTGTCGAAATCACAAACGTTACTAATGGAGGTAACCACCAATAAGTCTCTACTCCCGATGTAGAGAAATCAATCATATTGAAATCCATAGTTTGACAAAACTATGAAATATATTCGATTTTCTTTTACTTTCCAAGATTAGAATTACATAACTTTGAGTATTGTTGGAGCTTTAGGGGGTCATCGGCTTTTGTGTTTTTATTATCTCTTGTCTTTCATAGTGTTAACCCCTTGAGTATACATTTGTAAGAATGACTCAACATTCTGTGATGTTTAATACTAATAAATATATATTTGATTACAATTCCTACCACTGCTGTCTTTTCCGCATCTAAGTACGTTTTTCCAAAAAAATTGAGTATTTCGTACAGTAAGTTGAAGAAATAGAGTGAATTTCCTTGCGCAACTATACTACCATTCATTAGTTTAGCCGAGAATTGGTGATGATTTTTTGATTGAACATACCATGCGAGTAAAACGTTGGTATAGAAACATAATAAACTGAATGGAAGAGTATGTCCAGAAAAGGCTTTATTACTACTACAATGACGGTTTTGTCCCTTCTGATTCTAAGTGGGACGACATATGGTCGATCAGCTATAGGAACTATGGATGGTCGTGAACAAGGTTCATTGGCAGCTCAAAGTCCTGCATACTGCCTTGCAAAGCATGATGTGGGTCAGCTTGTCCTAGGAATTATCAACAATGGCACATTCGGTAATGGCTTTCTCCCTGGCTCGATCCCTTCGGCTGACTGTTTCACTGGTGAAATAGTTCCCGCTGGAGGTTGTGAGTACCCTAAAGGTGCAAATGTGCAGTACCTTTTTGCTGCATCATTCTGGGTCGGAGCAATTGTAGGACGTGATACTTTGGTTTCGACAGGAGCAGACGGATGGTTGGGAATCCGAGAAATGTTCCCTGATGTCTCGCCATTTGGTGATATGATCAAACGATCTATTATTGATGGAGAAGATGAAAACGCTGTATCAGAACAGGACTATATCGCTGTATATACTGATACTTTCGTTACACTTGCAGGGAGTGATGATGCCGATAATGGTCGCGTACACAGACCTTTGAATATTAAGATTGAACAAAACTCTTACGCATGGTCATACTCCTATGCGGAAGATATCGTTCTCTTTGACTATAAAGTTAGTAATATCGGAACTCGTGACTTGAAGAATGTCTACTTGGGTATTTATGTAGATGCTGATGTTTGTGATGATTGTGGTGGAGCAGGTCAAGGATTTACAGATGATATTTGTGGGTTCCTTTTTGCTCAAGAACGTCAGTTCTCAGATTGTATCTACCTTGATACTGTATCGATTGCATGGATTGCTGATAACGACGGGAAACTGACAGCTTCTGGAGATTCGCGTCCTTCACCTCATGTTACTGCAACAAGAATCGTTCGAACTCCTGCGGAGTCACTTGATGTCTCTTTTAACTGGTGGATCAGTAATGGCAACGCGACTCTCGACTTTGGGCCGAGAGAACGTGACTCTGTCGGACGTTACAAAGAGAAATACCGTGATTTTGGAACTGGAGGCTTAGGAACACCGTCGCGTGATGTGAACCGTTACTATATTATGCGTAACCGAGAGTTTGACTATGATCAAGCCTTTACGGCGACAATAAGCCCGACCGACACATTATGGTTGTATCCTGATCAGACCCTTGCTCCTGATTTTGCAGATGGTTTTGATACTCGTTATTTATTGTCATTTGGGCCATTTGATATTGCACCTGGCCAGAGATTACCCGTTTCATTCGCATATTTAGCTGGAGAAAACTTCCACCACGTGATTGGAAATGGTAGTAATCTGCCAAACGATCCCGGTGCCTTTTACGCAAACCTCAATTTTGAAGATTTAGCTATCAATGCTCAGTGGGCCTCTTGGATCTATGATAACCCTGGTGTCGATACTGATAATGATGACTATTACGGTGAGTTTCTAGTTTGTCCTCTTGACTCAGTTGTTGTAGACTCAACGCCAATAGATACTAGTGGTTATTCCTATACGTTTGAAGTTACTCTTGAGGATACCCAATGGATCAAGGGGGATGATGTACCTGATTTCCAAGGTGCCGCACCACCACCTGCACCAGATTTCTGGTTAGATCCAAGCCCTGGTAAGATCAAAATACGTTTTAACGGTACAAGATCTGAGACGACCAGAGATGTTTTCTCACGTAAACTCGACTTTGAAGGATATCGCATTTATGTCGGAAGAGATTCTCGTCGAACCAGTTTTAGTGTTGTCAACTCTTATGACCGTGAAGACTTCAATAAATTCGCATTCAACGCTCAAAGGAATATATGGGAGTTGACAGATATACCTTTCTCGATTGCTCAACTCAGACAATTGTATAATGACAGCTTGCTTGACCCAACATTATATAGTCGTACCTCACCGTATAGGCCTGCGATGTATCCTGAATCTCTGCTGTTTTTTGAACCACAGGATTTCAACTCTTCTGAGTTGGGACTTTCAGGAGGAATCAGGAAGATCTATCCTGATCAACCATATCCGTCGAGTATCAATCCAGATTCAGCACGCCCGGATGAGCTGACTGAGGATGGATATCTAAAGTATTTCGAATATGAATATACCGTGGAGAACCTGCTACCTCAGGTTCCATATAGTATTAACGTCACAGCTTTTGATTTCGGTTCACCTGAATCAGGCTTAGGGGCACTGGAAACATCTGTAACTCTCGGTGCAAAGGAAGCGTATCCTCTTGCCTCGGCTAGCACTGTTGCAGAAGGAAATACTGATATCCTCGTATATCCAAATCCGTACCGACTCGATGCAGACTATCGTGGTTTAGGTTTTGAAGGGCGTATTGATCAGGATCGACCGTCAGATAGAACACGCGAGATTCATTTTGCCAATCTCCCGCCAAAGTGTACAATCCGAATCTTTACGGTTGATGGTGACTTAGTTCGGGAAATTGATCATGATGTACCCGCTTCAGATCCTCTCTCACCACATGAGAGCTGGGATTTGATCACAAGAAATACTCAGCTTGTTGTTTCAGGTCTTTACTATTGGACTGTCGAAACTGAAAATGCTGAAACTCAGATCGGTAAGATCGTCATTATTATGTAAATGTGCTCTTATTATATAGTGAGCTATGACAGGCTGAAGAGTTAAACTCTTCGGCCTGTTTTTGTCTTAAAATACTTATTCATTCTCGAACTAAATACATATTTTCTTCCCACGAAAACGTTTCAAGCAAAAATCCGCTATTGCAATACTCATTATAATCATTAGGGCAAACAGAAGTATCTCAGCACCTGTTTCATCTCCATTATTCGCATTGTCGTGAAAATGCCCAATAGTTGTAAAAAGTGTTACAGTTGTTCTATAAACAATTGCTAACGAAGATTTGATCGGTTCTAAAGTCCCCAAAAAAACAAAACTGAAGAGAAGACTTACCAAAGTTGCAATTGATATCCCCACCGAATTCCAAGCAGTTCGCCACTTTAGCGAATTGAATTCAACAATCAGACGTTCAGATGTTCTGTTCACAAAGTTTGGTGAAGGTCCTTCTGCAGTATCTGGCTCGGATAGTTGTGTGTATAGCATACGATAGTATTCAATCTCCTGACGACATTCGGGGCATTCAACAAGATGCTTGTCAAATACTCGATCGAGTGATGATGCGCCTACATCAAGATAGGCTTGCATTTCATCGTCAGTCATATGTCTCATTTTCATAAATCCTCTCTGGAATATTTAGTACGCAATCTTTCTTTCAAGAGTTTCCTAGCTCTGTACAGGTAGCTTTTAACTGTCCCTATTGGTAGTAATGTTATCTCTGCAATTTCTTCGTAAGTCATTTGTTCGACATGATAAAGACTTAAGATTGAGGAATATGGCTGTCCTAATTTTCTAACTTCAGCTCTTAACCTCGATGCGAGATCAGATGATTCTGCATCATCTTCAGGAGTTCTGTTGGGTGACGCTATTTCATCTATACCATTACGACCACTCTCATTGTTATTTGAAAGATCATTGAATAAAGGCACCCTCTTTTTCTTTAGGTGATTAAGCGCTGTATTGTAGCTAATTCTTGCAACCCATGATGACATTCTGCAGTCATGTCGAAAGGTATCAAGATTGCGAAACATTTTTAGGAAGACCTCCTGGGCAATATCTTCACGGTCTGATTCATTCGGTACCATTCTTTGTACAATGTGCCAGACTAGCTTCTCATACTTCTCGACAAACAAACGAAAGGCCTGCCTGTTACCTGCCGAAACCTCGCGTATTAACTCACAGTCATGAATATCGTTTGTGTCCATCTTATAACTGATATGACAGGTTGTTCAGGTGAAATGTTGCATTCATTCAGTTTTTTTCTGCAACAATTTTTGGAGAATAGTGGTCTTATCAGGTATGAAACAATATATTTCTTGAAAGGAGTTAAAAGATGCAAGACGCATTTACTACACTCGCTGTTTTTAGTGGGATAGGATTTATTGTCAAAATATTTGCTGATTCTATTATCCGTGCAAAATTGATCAGACATGGGCTAGTCGATGAAAAGATCAAATTCCTCTTTGCTAATGATGCTTGTTCTCAAAGGCTTTCGTCACTAAAGTGGGGCTTGGTTCTTACTGCAATTGGTGTAGCATTGTTCGTTCGAGAGCTTTTGCCGGCACGTTGGTCGGATGAGTCAACCTTTGGTTTGATGTTCATATTTGCTGGCGTAGCATTCCTCCTCTATTTCGCGATTGCTCACAGTATGTTGAAAGATAACAGAGAGGGTACGAATGATAAGGTATGATGGACTACTTTATATTTGCATCGTAATTTATTGTTGCTTATAGCATAATAAAACCCGCTTAGCAGTTACGTCAACCTAAGCGGGTTTTTCGATTATCAGTTTATGTATGCTCTTATCTGCCTTTATTTAACCCAAGCTGATCAAGTATAAAAGCATATTCGAATGCGAGGTCCTTCAAGTAGTCAAAACGACCAGAAGCTCCGCCATGGCCAGCCCCCATATTCGTTTTTAGAATCAGGGCATTGTTTCCCGTTTTTAACTTTCGCAGTTTAGCGGTCCATTTTGCTGGTTCCCAATACTTAACCCTTGGATCGTTCAATCCCGCGGTGATTAACATTGCAGGATATTCTTGTGCAGTCACATTGTCATATGGAGAATACGACATCATATAGTCATAATACTCTTTGATATTTGGATTTCCCCATTCTTCATATTCAGTTACCGTCAACGGTATAGTTGGATCGAGCATAGTGTTCATGACATCGACAAAAGGAACATCAGCAACAGCAACAGCACAAAGGTCTGGCCTCATGTTTACAACAGCACCAATAAGCATTCCACCAGCAGATCCTCCTGATATGGCAATTTTATCATGAGTAGTGTACTTTTCTTTCACAAGGAAATCTGCACAGTCAATAAAATCTGTGAACGTGTTCCTTTTGTGTAAAAGTTTCCCGTCGTCATACCACTGCCTACCCATCTCTCCCCCACCCCGAATGTGAGCGAGTGCATAGACAAATCCTCTATCGAGCAATGAAAGACGTGAGGAAGAGAAGTACGGATCCATAGAATACCCATAAGAACCGTATCCATAAAGGTACATAGGGTTACTACCATCCCGCTTAAGCCCTTTGCGATAGACCAATGAGATAGGTATTTTTGTGCCATCTTCTGCAGTTGCAAAAATCCTCTCAGATTGATACAACTCGGGGTCATAGCCTCCAAGGACCTCTCTCTGCTTTAAGAGTGTTCTTTCCTCTGTCGCCATATTGTAGTCGTAAACAGCCTTGGGAGTAATGAGTGACATATATGAAAATCTGAGTACCTGAGAATGGTAATCAACATTATCTGTACCATATACTGTATAGGTTGGCTCATCAAAACTGATATAGTGCTGTCGACGGGTATCATATTCATAGATCATTATTTTAGTCAGGCCATTCTCTCTGAGATACACAGCCATGTAGTTCTCAAAGCAATTGATACCATCAATTTTAACTTCTATTCTGTGAGGAATGAGATCGATCCAATTGTCTTTTGATGGATTGCTTTCATCTACTTCACATACTTTGAAATTCAACGCATTATCGTTTGTTGTGATATAGAATTTCCCCTTGCGGTGATCTATTGAATATTCAAGCCCTTGCTGTCTCGGATGAAATACTTTGAATTCACCTGACGGATTATCAGCTTTCAAGTACCATATTTCACTCGTCATTTTGGAACCTAACTCAAGAAGCAAATATTCCTTGCTTCGAGTTAGATCAATACTCAGGAAGTAAGCATCATCTTTTTCATGATAAATCATCTTATCTTTGGCTACATCTTCACCAAGCGGATGTCGCCAGAGTTTGTATGGCCGCCTGGCCTCATCTTGAGTGACATAGAAAAGAGTCTTGCTATCACCTGCCCATGATGCACCATTTGTATTCTCTATCTTATCAGGTAGCATTTGTCCCGTAACCAGATCCTTGACATAAAGTGTGTACTGCTCCCCTCCCGTTGTGTCTAATGAATATGCCAACAGGTTCTGATTTGGGCTGACTTCAAATGTGCCAAGGTCCAAGTATTTGACTGTCTCAGCTATCTGGTTGAGATCAAGAAGGATAACTTCTGGAGCATCAAGAGATTGATACTTTCTGCAGTATATATTGTACTGTTGGCCTTCTTCTGTTTTAGAGTAATAATAGTAATCTCCATCTTTGACAGGAACTGAAAGATCAGCCTCTTTAATCCGTCCTCTGATTTCTTTATAGAGAGAATCTTGCAGATTCTTAGTATGAGCAGTTACTTCTTCCGTGTACTTGTTTTCAGCGGTAAGATAGTCGAGAACTTCTTTTTCGCCTCGATGCCTAAGCCAAAAATAGTCATCTCTCCGCTCAACTCCATGAACTGTATCAATATGGGTATGAATAGCGGCTTCAGGTGGTTCAGTCATATCTCCAAGAGCGGGGTGAGATATCATCAGGCATCCTCCAAGCAGTACCACAAAACATAAATTTGCGGATAACATCCTAGTTTTTGTCAACATTTCTGACTCCATAAACATCATTATTTCATCCTTTCCTTATGTCTATAATTAACATAACAACTTAACAATACACAACTTTGTAAATACTCATAAGGCATAACTTTTCATCCAATATATATAGACGAGAATTGCGATGGCTATAAAGGTCACAAATTACGCATTGGCTACTGTGGGAAACTCTAATTCTGTCGATATGGATGACAGAAAGGTATATCGTTTCTCAATTTAGCTTGACAACTTGGCGTGATGGTAATAAATTGCAATGTCATAAGTGAATTACACCGCACCCTAGACTGTCTAACCGGATTTCCGGAGTGAATAGGTGACCATTATTAACCGCCTTCTATACATTGTATTGATATATATTTTCGTTTTTGCCTGCATTGATACTACTGTATCAGCCAATGTGCAAAAGGATGATATAACCTCATATTCCCCTTTGTATGCCGAATCTCGACTACATCAGCCGTTGGCTACCTCACCACCATTAGTTTTTATCCCAAATCTTGGGCAATTCTCCGAGTCTGCTCAGTTCAGAGCTGATGTCGGATCTGCTACTGTCTGGTTTACAGGGGCTGATATTTACTATCAATTTGCACGTTATAATTCTTCAACTATGTCTCAAAACAACTTTGAACCATATTCTACTCATCTACCTGAAAAGCCTGTACTGGTAGATTATAGTTTAGTTAAAGTCTCATTTGTAGGTGCTAATCCTACTCCCGCTCTATCTGGCTATGATCAATCTGACTTTTATACGAACTATTTCTTTGGATCTGATCCAAATCAGTGGCAGAGAAATGTCCCTACCTACTCCTCGATTATTCATGAAAACCTCTACCAAGGGATAGATCTTGTTTATCATTCCAATAACGGTGCTTTAGAGTATGATTTCGTTGTGGCTCCTGGAGCAGACCCAAATCAGGTTACTATCCACCTTGATGGCATTGATAATCTGTCTGTAGATTCTCAAGGGCGCTTGGTAATACAGTCCGAATTTGGTACCGTAATAGAAAACCCGCCAATCGTCTATCAAACGATTGGTAATAGTCGCACTATTGTTGAATCAGCTTTTAGGCTCAAATCTAACAACACGTTTAGTTTCGACTTGATAGGACAATATGATCCCGATCAACCACTAACAATAGACCCAGTATTAGAATACAGTACTCTCTATGGAGGGTCTGGTAGTGATTTCTGTCGTGGTTTAACGGTTGATGCTATTGGGGCATTATATGCTACTGGGTCAACAGTCTCTCCTGATTTTCCGTACGTCAATCCGTATGACAGTACGTACAATGGGGGGGCTCCAGTCGGTGAGGATGTTTTTGTCCTACAGCTTAATGCGGTAGGCTCAGCGGTTGTATTTGCTACATACATTGGTGGAACAGATGGTGACGACCGCGCCCTTGATATTGAAGTCGATAGTGCAGGTAATATTTCAGTTGTCGGTGTAAGTACATCAACAGATTTCCCCGTTCAAAATTATATTCAGTCGACAAATAATGGCGGTGAAGATGCAATTATTTTTCAACTCTCCCCTACAGGTGACTCTTTGCAATTTTCGTCATACTTAGGGGGGGGGAGCAATGAAGGTGCATCAGCTTTAGCTCTGGATACAGCAGGGAATATTATATTTGTAGGTAATACTGAATCGAACAATTTTGCAATTAATGGTCCTCCGCTTGATAATACCTTAGGTGGTACTCAGGATGGTTTTTTCTCAAAGATCAATCCTTTTACCGGACTGATTTTATTCAGCTCATATTATGGTGGATCTGATATAGATGCAATCACAGACATATTTGTTCTTGATAGCGAAATCTACATGACGGGGTATACACGTTCAACTGATTTCCCACTTGCCTCAGCATGGGATGTTGACTTCAATGGAGGCTCATCGTTAGGTGATCTTTTTATTACAAAACTGACTTTGACGGGTGATTCTATTCTCTATAGTACATATATTGGAGCAGGAAATGATGATATCCCCTTATCAATTGTAGCTGACTCTGCTCACAATATGTTTCTAACTGGATATACATATTCAGCTACATTCCCAACGGTTAATGCTTTTGATGCCAGTTTTAATGGTGAGCTTGATGGCTTTGCCTTGAAGATGTCCTCTGCAGGAGATTCTCTGCTGTACAGCACATTTTTGGGAGGAACATATTGGGATTTTGCGACTCGAATTGATATTGATAAGTCAGGTTATGCGTATATCGTTGGAACTACCGCATCAAATGATTACCCAACAGCATACGCTTTGGATGTATTTCACAACGGGAATTATGATGTATTCGTAACATGTCTCGCCGAAGCAGGTGATACTCTCGTTTATAGCACATTTATCGGTTCATTAGGGTATGAGTTCTGTTACGGCCTTGATGTTGATACAGCCCAAAACGCCTATATAGGTGGGTACACGAGCTTGAAAACTTTCCCGACAGTTAATCCACTACAGGACTCTCTCAATGGCGATTATGACATGTTTCTCTCAAAGGTAGCAATAGACCAGTTTGTCTGTGTCGATTCAGATAATGACGGTTGGGGAGATCCTAATCACCCCGAGAATAATTGCCCCGATGATAACTGCCCGAACACATTTAACCCAGACCAGCTTGATAGTGATGGAGATGGGGTTGGTGATGTATGTGATAATTGCCCAGACATATATGACCCATTGCAAACAGATATAGACTTGGATGGAATAGGAGATAGTTGCGATGTTTGTGTCGACCCTGATGGTGATGGTTTTGGTTCTCCCGGGTATTCTATCACAACCTGTCCGATAGATAATTGTCCAACAGTTGCCAATCCGGGTCAGGAAGATGCTGATAATGATGGCATTGGGGATGCTTGCGACGAATGTACTGATACCGATGGTGACGGTTTTGGCAACCCCGGTTTTCCCGCCAATACTTGTCCAACTGATAACTGTCCATTGATCCCAAATCCGCTTCAGGAAGATGTAGATTCTGACGGTGTCGGGGATGTTTGCGATAATTGTCCTTCACTGACAAATCCACTACAAGAAGATGCTGATGTTGATAACGTTGGTGATATCTGCGATTCATGTACTGATACTGATGGTGACGGTTTTGGCAACCCCGGTTTCCCTGCCAATACATGTCCAGTCGATAACTGCCCTCTCGCCTACAACCCTGGTCAGGAAGATGCTGATGGTAATGGGATCGGTGATGTTTGTGATGTTGGTTGTTGTGTAGGAGCATCAAGAGGCAATGTCGATGCGGATCCTCAGGACGAAATTTTTGTTTCTGATTTAACATTTCTTGTTCAATTCCTTTTTAGTGGTGGAACTGCCCCCTCCTGTAACGAAGAGGCTGATGTCAACGGGAATGGGAATATCGATGTTGAAGACGTAACATTCTTAGTAAGATACCTATTTAATGGCGGACCTCTTCCTCCTGCCTGTCCGTAATCATCTTACCTCTGAATTATTTGTAGAAGAAAAGCACACTGATATTGCATCATATCGATATGATGCCATGTAGCCATAACTGCTTGCTTCAGAAGAAGCTTCACTATACATTATTACTTCAAAAGAGAATCGCACCACATTCATAACGAATGTAGTATTAAATGCTCGGATAGCATATGTACTATGCTATCCGGTTGTACTTTCTATGTAGGTATATTTATGAAACATATAATCCCCCTTTCAATATTATTCATTCTTGTCACATCACTTTTCGCTGACCAAACCTCTCCACCATTAGGTATACAGGAGCATGATGTCGAGCAACTCGCATTTACCAATGCAACAATAGTAATCTCTCCTGGGAGAACAATCGAGCAAGCGACACTTCTGATTCGCGATGGTAGAATTGCCGAGGTTGGTAACAATGTTACGATTCCAGAAGGTGTTGAGGAAAAAGATTTGTCGGGTATGTACATTTATCCTGCTTTTATTGACCCTATGTCAAGTTATGGTATGCCCACAACACCTGAAAGGCAACATCAAGATAGAGCACCCAAGTATATCGCTGATCGAACAGGTGGATCGGCATGGAATGAAGCGATCCATTCTGATAGCAAATGGGCAGAGCATTTTCATCCTGATAACGGAACTCTTGATTTACTACATCAACGCGGGTATGCTATAGTACAATCTGCAAGATTAGACGGCATATTTAGAGGGAACTCAGTTGTTGTTCTCCTTAGAAATGGACTACCGAATGATCTGATTCTAAAACCGTACAGTTTGCCGTTCCTTTCCTTTGACAAAGGCTCTTCAATGCAAGAGTATCCAAGCTCCATTATGGGGTCAATAGCTCTCATGAGGCAGACTTTCCTCGATGCAGAGTGGTATGACAAAGCACGCTCAGCATGGAAACGAAACAAGAACCAAATCATGCCGGAGTATAATTCTACACTGGAACAAATTGCTGGCACATCAACCAATCCGATGATTTTTGATTCTCAGAATACACAAAATCTGATTAGAGGTCAAAGGTTGGCGAATGAATTTAACCTACACTTTATTAACATTGGAAGTAATCACGAGTATGCTTATCTGGACGAACTCAAAAAACTTGGCATTAAAGAGATAATCCTTCCCTTGAACTTCCCACTTCCTCCTAGTGTCGAAACTGTTGATGATGAAGCACCTGTGACTCTAGCAGAACTCAGGCACTGGAATACTGCTCCTTCCAATGCCAAATTGCTCGATCAAAACGGTATTTCAGTAGCTTTTACTGCTTATCATCTCAAAAAGAGTGATGATATGTTGGCTCAAGTTCGGAAGACGATTCAACGGGGGTTCTCGCCTAAAAAAGCTCTCTCAGCACTAACCACAATACCTGCAAATATGTGCGGGATTTCAACTATTATAGGCACTCTTGAAAAAGGAAAACTCGCGAACTTTCTAGTGTGTAGTAACGATCTATTCAATGAAAAGGGGCGCATAATGTCGGTATGGGTGGGAGGCCAAGAGAATATCGTGAAGCCGATTCCTGAAGTAGACCATCGGGGAGTATATGAACTCACCTATGAAGGCAGGAGTAATGAGCTACACATTGAAGGCTCGCTCGAAAAACTCTCTGGCAAGATTATTGTAAACGCTGATACTCTTACATTAAAAGAAATCACATTTGAAAATTCACGACTTCACTTCTCTGTAAAAGATGATACTTCATCGTCAGCAGGCATTCTCCGTTTTTCAGGAAACAGCATTGCAGATTCAGTTATTGGAACAGTAATCAATAGTACAGGACAGAGATTTTCATTTGTGGCTCAACGGATCGACACAGCTACTTCAAACAAAGAGAATAATCACGAATCAGAAACTGACGCATTCATTGCCTCAATTTCTCATCCAAACAGAAGTTTCGGTTTTCTGAATCAACCAGTTACTGAGGATATCCTATTTAAGAATGCAACAATATGGACGAGCGACACTATAGGCATTCTTAGCAAAGCTGATTTACTTATTATTGATGGTCTAATTCAAGCAGTTGGCAGGGATATCTCACCTCCGAAGGGAGTTAAAGTAGTAGATGCAACAGGTAAGCACATAACAGCAGGGATCATAGACGCTCATTCTCATATTGCGATTTCAGGCGGAGTCAATGAAGGGACACATGCCGTAACATCCGAAGTACGAATTGGCGATGTTATAAATCCAAATGATATTTCTATCTATCGACAATTGGCAGGAGGGGTTACTACCTCACTCCTCTTGCATGGTTCTGCTAATCCGATTGGCGGGCAAACTCAGGTAGTAAAACTTCGCTGGGGCACTACTGCTGAAGAAATGAAATTCACAGAAGCAGCACCTACCATCAAATTTGCTCTTGGAGAAAATGTAAAACAAAGCAATTGGGGTGAAAAATACCGGACTCGTTACCCACAAACGAGAATGGGAGTTGAAGCGATTATGCGAGATGCGTTTAGATCTGCTCTCGACTATGAGCAAAAACGAAATGTA
Organism: Candidatus Zixiibacteriota bacterium; assembly: GCA_024277795.1. Taxonomy (GTDB): domain Bacteria; phylum Zixibacteria; class MSB-5A5; order GN15; family FEB-12; genus JAJRUL01. The sequence goes on along the minus strand of JAJRUL010000184.1, from coordinate 2,758 downwards.
TATCAACAACTCTCAAGTAAAGAAAAAAAGAGAACTATGCCGATTAGAAAAGACCTGCAAAAGGAAACACTTCTTGAAGTTTTGCATGGAAAACGCTTGGTTCATTGTCATTCATATCATCAAACCGAAATACTCATGCTTATTCGACTTGCTGAAGAGTTTGGATTCAAAGTAGCTGTCTTTACACATATTCTTGAAGGGTATAAAGTAGCCAAGGAAATGGCTCTGCATGGAGCGATGGCTTCTTCATTTTCTGACTGGTGGGCGTATAAGTTTGAAGTGTATGATGCTATCCCTCAGTCACCTCGATTAATGGCAGATGCTGGCTTAGTAGTTTCAATAAACTCAGACAATGCAGAGATGGCAAGACGGCTGAATCAGGAAGCCGCAAAGTCCATTATGTATACAGGGATGTCCCAAGAGGAGGCTCTAAAAATGGTGACGATCAATCCTGCTATTCAGTTAAGAGTCGATCATCTTGTCGGATCCCTCAAAAAAGGTAAGCAAGCTGATTTTGTTATATGGAACGACAACCCGTTATCAGTTTATGCTAAGGTTGAGCAAACATGGATTGAAGGAAAACGGTACTTTGATGTGGATATCGATAGAAAAATGAGAGAACAGATGAGCAAAGAAAAAAACGAGCTCATTCAACTTGTGCTCAATGACAGCAAGAATGTCTCACAGGAAAAACAACCTAATAGTCGACGAGATCATGAATACCATTGTGATGATGTTTTTGACTACTGGAAGACGCAGGAGGTGACAAATTATGTACAGTAGATTTCTCAGCTCAAGCTGTTTCTGGTTCCTGTCATCCCTGTTATTGATTGTCTTCATTGCTATATGTTCAACTATGGCTCATGATTATATACCGGGGTCACTTCCTGATCACCCTGTTTTGTTACGTGGTGGTGATCTCTATACTGTCTCAAATGGTATCCAAAAGAATACTGACTTGTTGTTTGATAACGGGATAATTACAGCTATCGGAAAATCGCTTGAAGTAACTCCTGAAACTGAAGTTTTTGATGTATCAGGTATGAGAGTATACCCCGGTTTGATTGCTCCTGCTACCCGACTCGGTCTCGTTGAAATAGGTGCGGTTCATGCTTCCGTTGATATTTCAGAAGTAGGTGATGCCAATGCTGAGGTTAGTAGTAGAATTGCCTACAATCCCGATTCAGAAATAATCCCTACAGTACGTTCCAACGGAATTACTCACGCCCTCGTTGTACCTGGTGGCAGGCTCATTATGGGACGTTCGAACCTGATGAAACTCGACGGTTGGACATGGGAAGATGCAACCGAGAAAACAGATGTTGGACTGCATATATCATGGCCACGAGTTTCAGTTATAACAGCATGGTGGATGGAGCAGACCGCAGAAGAGCAACGAAAACAGATGCGAAAAAATAAGAAGAGGTTAGTCGATATTTTTGATGAAGCTCATAAGTATTTCACCGCTAAAGAAGCAGGGCAATCCATTGAAATAGATTCTCGTTGGGAAGAAATGATTCCTCTTTTCAAGGCACAGATGCCTTTAATTGTTTCAGCCAGTGATTATAGGCAGATTGAAGATGCAATCTCTTTCACACAAAAATTCGGTATTAAGCTAATAATTTTAGGTGGAAATGAGTCATTGAAATCGGCCGAAAGCCTAAAACGGTACCATGTACCGATCATACTTTCCCGTACTCAATCAACCCCATACAGGTCAGATGATGACTATGACCTACCTTACAAACTCCCTAAGCTTTTACATGAAGCTGGTCTCGATTTTTGCCTTTCCTATAGTTTGAATGCTACTGGGACAAGAAACCTCCCGTTTCAGGCTGGACAGGCTGTTGCTTTTGGTTTGTCAAAAGATATGGCCCTTCGTTCGGTTACCCTCTCACCTGCCGAGATCCTCGGTGTCGATGATAGACTTGGATCTTTACAGATTGGAAAAAGTGCAAGTATTGTCGTCTCTACAGGAGATATTCTTGACCAGTTGAGCAATCACGTGATCCTTGAGTTTATTGATGGTCGGCAGGTCGATCTCGATAATAAACAAAAAGAATTGTATCGGAAGTATCAAAAAAGATTAGCAGAATAATTGTTTTGAGAACTTTTGTAGTTTTCGACCATCCGCGCCAAATAGAAACTTAACTGTGTCAAATGAGACATAGGGTCTATCTGTACGTGCTTTTACAAGTCAAAGTCGAATATATTCACATCAACATATGTGAATTATATCACAATATTATTGGTTCGGCTACACAGATTTGTCCATTAGATATGTGGCCCTTCTTTTTTTGTTTAGGTATGCTGACGATATGGTAGATAAATATTATTTGTGAACTATTTCACATTTCGACGGCCTCAGTTTCAATGTACTACATTCATTATTGAAATCTTCAGATGACCTGCTTGTGATTTACTTCACTAATAAAGATTTCTTGCTCTCCATAATTTGTCTGGTGGTATATTCTCAGGCCATCTGATCTCTTTCTCACATAATTCCAAAAAGACCTCTATAATTCATCGTGAAAGTACAACCATTTGGTAGTTTCGAGCCTATACTATAACTCAAAATAATTGTGAGATATTCTTCCCCTATCAGCCCTTTCAAACATTTTTCTTAAAATATCTTGACAAATGGTGGTAATTTATTAGATTTGAGTTGTCTAGGGAGTAGTTGTGTAAAGAAATCGCTTCTGCTTTGTACTTGTAGCACTTTTGGTAACATATTGTTTTACAGTTTGTTACAATGTTT
>JAJRUL010000183.1 GCA_024277795.1 Candidatus Zixiibacteriota bacterium | reverse complement strand
CTCTTATTGCTACTGCAAGTTGGTTGCGTCAAGAAAGTAGATAAACAAACTGATGCTACCAGCGCAGACTCTACTATGCTGGCAACTGTTTTCAAAGGAGAGGTACATCTTACTAATGTTCGCCAGCTTACTTTTGGCGGGCAAAATGCTGAAGCTTATTTCTCGTTCGATGGTAATGAGTTGATTTTCCAATCAACACGAGACAGCATGGAATGTGATGCTATTTTCAGAATGAATAGCGACGGCTCCAATGTACGGCAGGTCTCTTCAGGTGAGGGTGTGACAACGTGCTCTTTCATTGCACCTGACGGTAAATCTATTATCTACTGCTCAACTCATGAGAGCGGAAGTGCCTGCCCCCCTAAGCCGGATATGTCACAGGGCTATGTTTGGGCATTGTACGATTCGTACGATATCTATTCAGCTGAACCAGATGGTTCAAACCCTGTCAAACTGACAGATGAACCTGGTTATGATGCTGAAGCAGTATATTCACCGTTGGGTGATAAGATTATCTTTACATCTGTCCGCACTGGTGATCTTGAATTATTCCAAATGAACCCCGATGGCAGTAATGTTGAACAGTTGACTCATGAAGACGGCTATGACGGCGGAGCATTCTACTCTATCGACGGTCAGTGGATCTGTTGGCGTGCTTCACGGCCGAAAGGTGCTGAGAAGAAAGATTACCATCGCCTCTTAAAGCAAGGTTTGATTCGCCCAAGTAAGCTGGAAATATATGTCATGAACTTGAAGGATAGAGTACCTATTCAGTTGACAGACAACGGAGCTGCGAATTTTGGGCCATATTTCCACCCAGATGGAAAGCGGGTGATTTTCTGTTCCAATATGGCTGACTCGCTCGGTAGGAATTTTGACTTATTCATGGTTGATATCGAGACAAAAAAGATTGAACAAATTACCCACAATCCGACTTTTGATGGTTTCCCGATGTTTTCTCATGACGGCAAAAAGTTGGTCTTCTGCTCAAATAGAGATAACAAGGTTCGTGGTGAGACGAATGTCTTTATCGCAGATTGGGTTGACTAATACGTATAAATTGATTTTGGAAATCTTTACGGGTGGTATCAAATTGATGCCACCCTCTTTTTTTAAGTACACTGACAGCAGTTTTGCCGTTGCTTCCATATAGTGTAGAGTAGTATACTTTGATACAAGGAGGACTGAGTATGTCATCAGTCGAGGCTATTATCGATCGCCAATTCCTCCTATGGGCCCAACAACAAAGAGATCACACCAAGGAATCAGCGAGCAATAAACAACCTTTACCAATTGTTACTGTCTCCAGACAAACTGGTTCACGAGGTTCATATTTTGCATCCAGACTTGCACTCTCCTTAGGCTATCAACGTTTACATAGTGATGTTATAGATGCAATATCTAGTTCAAACAGATACCGCAGGAGAATTATCGAATTCCTTCCCCCACAGGACCTCGAGCAACTATCAAGCATAGTCAATTCGTTGATAACAGAACAAACAGTTGATAATACTGACTATTCACGACAACTCTGTCAAGTAATCATTTCGATGTCCCGTTTAGGCAAAGTAGTATTGGTTGGGCGAGGTGGGAATTTTATTCTTGGTCCGACACGTGGTTTTCATATCCGCTTCGTCTGTCCCCGAGATAAAAGAATCCAGAATCTCATGCTGTACAAGAATGAAAGCTCTGACAATGCTAAGAATATGATAGATCGATCCGACAGATTACGGGAACTGTTTATTCAAAAAACGTTCAGTGCAGATATTAACGACCCACGGTATTACGATCTCGTTATCAATGCTGAATATATTGATATTGAAGAGTTAGTACCAACAGCGATTGAAGCAATAAAAGGGAAAATGAACAAGCTCGCCCATCTGGATAATGACCATATTGACGGATAATTCTCGAGCATATCAATCCTAACCAAAAGAGATATTACCAATAAAGGCAGGTCAAATGACCTGCCTTTACATCAATTATCATAAGTATCTATACTTATTATAGACCACCACTATTTGTAGAAAGCAACGTACCATTTTCACCAACGATCCAACCATCAGTTGTACTTTGGAAATCAACGTCAAATAGTGAATTGTTTCCTATTGTCGGTTGTACTGTCCAGGTTGTTCCGCCATTTGATGTATAAAGAACTGTTCCCATAAAACCGACTGCCCAACCTCTATTCTCATCAAGGAAGTATACTGATTCAAGCGAGTTTGTTGTCCCTGATAGCTGTTTGACCCATGTCACACCTGCATCAACAGTCTTGTATATTACACCACCAAAACCGACAGTCCATCCTGTTGTTGCATTGACAAAGGTTATATCATAGAGAATATCAGTCAAAGTATCTGCGGACAAGTTAGTCCACGTGTTACCACCATCAGTAGTATGAAGAATCTGACCATCATGCCCAACAACCCAACCGTTGGAGCCATCTGTAAAATCGATTCCATAGAGTGGGTCAATAGTTGAAAGTGAAACAAGCTCTGTCCATGTCGCACCACCATCAATTGTACGAGCGGCAGTATTGCCGCCAACGACGAAACTTGTATCAGCATTTACGACAGTTAGCTTGAAAAGCTCATTCATTCCCGTTACATCAACTATTTCCCATGTCGTCCCACCGTCAAAAGTACGAGCAACAATACCTTGGTAGGGTGGAATGCCCATATATCCTGAGGCAAACCCGATAGTGTCATCTGCAAAGTTAACATCGGTAAACCATTCTTCCGATGTTTGGGTCTTGCCACGTCTACAATATTTCCATGTATCGCCACCGTCATTGGTCTTTAGAATCGTTCCGGCAAAACCAACAGCAACACCATCATTGGCATTCTGAAATGAGATCGCAGTCAAAGTAGGAAGAGAAACAAGCCCACTACTATTTTCAGAATAGCTCGTACCGTTTGAGGAAGACAACAAACTAAGGGACCCTACAACCCATGAATTGGTTGATCCAGCTTTGCTAAAGCCATATAAATCATGCGAAACACCACTATTGATTGCTGTCCAATTACTGCCACCATCAGTTGTCATAAGTAATGTACCACCTGCCCCAGTAATCCAGCCATTTGCTGTTCCATCAAATGTGACACTATATAAGTTTGCAGTAGTACCACTTGTTTGGACTGACCACGTCAACCCGCCATCAGTCGAGATAAGAATAACACCATTGTCACCGACCGCCCAAGCATGGGTAGTACTGGCAACAGTCACATCATTTAAGTTTTCGGTCGTTATTCCTGAAGCATCAGTCCAGCTAGACCAGAATGTATCAACTAATGATCCATATGTTGTGATTTGATCATAGGCATTTCCTACACGGATAGCTCCACCCTCACCGACCGCAACAGCAGTTACTCCCTGGAAACTCACACCACGTAAATCACCGAAAAATCCAGTACTGTCAATATCCCAAAGTCTTCCACCATTTTGTGTATGCAATACAATACCATTACTGGTTACAGCGAGTCCTTTATGCCCATTGGTAAAGCATACTGAGCGAACTCTCTTATCGGTCACATCGAATAGTGAAGGTGCCCAGTTCCGACCTCCGTTGATTGTATACATGAGTGTTCCTGTATTACCAACGACCCAACCTGTGTCAGCATCAAAAAACTCGATATCCCAAAGATTCTGACTTGTTCCAGATGACTGTGAAGCCCATGTCAACCCGCCATCATCGGTTGTGACAATCGTACCTTCATCACCGACAGCCCAACCATTGTTTTCATCAACAAACCAAACCGATTTGTATTTATTAGCTTCTGGAGAAATATTGTTTACAGACCAGGCAGATGAAACCGTATCACCACCAGTGGTGCCGTTATCATCATCGCTACATCCAGATATAAACATACCAACGAACAATGAGAGTGCCAGCAGAGAAATGACCGGCGATTTTCGAGATAAACCTTTGAGGCTCAACGTTAACTCCTTTATTTGTCGAAAACTATTGCTAACTAAGTAACGCGCAACTTACAATATCGTCCAATAGTTGTCAAACGAATTTGAATATTTCGGGATGTCTCAGCGGTGCAACTGGTTGTCTCATAGTCAGTACAGGTCATTATGGTGCATGAGCATTCTTCAAAAAGCACAAGATCAGTCCTTCACCATTATCTTTTGACAAGCATTAGGTCAGTTCAACTTTTGAACAGCAATTGCTATTACATAAAGCTAAACATTGTGCATGAAATTTCAGTTATCTGTACAGTTTTTCATGAAATGCAAGCTCTTGCGCAGTTAACCCCATGCCCGTACTCTTTGAGATGAGACCATTCGAACTAAACTATCCTATTGATACACAATCAGTTCCTGACCACTATACGTCTTCAGGCCTCTTTATTCTCGAATCGGCATTCTCTCTGCTCAATAGGGTTCCAGATTAGATAATTAACTGGAGGCAGAATGATAGACAATCGATTCCACCGGGGATTCTCCCAAGAAAGACTTGCATCACTTCAAGAACCAAAAGTTCGAAAAGATGACAAAGGGTATTATATGATGACCCTTTCTGAGAATGCCAAAGTTTACTTTGAAGACTACTACCTCTTTATGGAGCGTACATATAATTCGGCAAGCAAAGAACGTTCAAGGCTCAATGAACTCATAATGACCACCCCACCCGCAAAAGTCGAAACAGTGGCCTTCTACCGAGCCAGAGGGGTGATTGTTGACCTACTGATGAAAACCATAGTCAGGTTCTATACTGACGGGTCCAACTTTGGTGTTATAATGACCCCTTGGTGCTTTGGTACTGTTGTACTGGAAAAAGTTGAAGTCTATAGAGAACGTCTTAGCAAAGGCGAAATTGAAGACGAGAATATTCCCGATTATCCGTATTATGTAATTCGATATATCGATGAAATCCATCGGGCGACTCTCCTTGATCTGTTTGATTTCCCAGAAAAAGCCTTCCAGATGAGGTGGCAATATTCACAACTTCTCAAGAGATATTCAAGTATTCTGAATGATATTACTAATTCACTAAATTCTGTCCTCATGACTATAAAGAGTTATGGCTCCTAAAAACTCTATCCTTCCTTGCTGATCCTCCTAAAGACCCCTGATCGTACGATCAGGGGTCTTTTTCAGGTAACAGGAGGATCTGCCGATAATTATAAGGATAAGTTCTGACCTGTAAGATATAAGAACGGACTAATGTCAATATGTCTTCGACGATAATGAGACAGAATATCAAGCAGAAATACCTGCCAATCCTTCTCGATACGCTACGAATCGATTCTGTTCTCGATTTCGACCTTTATATTAGAGTAGATAAATCACTTGTACT
>JAJRUL010000182.1 GCA_024277795.1 Candidatus Zixiibacteriota bacterium | reverse complement strand
GTACACAAGATATTATTATCAAATGAAGCACCAGTCACTATATGTTTCGCAGTCTGGGGTATAATGGCTGTTTCATCAACCACAACTGGAGGGTTTCCAGGACCTGCACAAATTGCTCGCTTACCTGAGGTCATAGCCTGTTTGACGACCCCTCCCCCACCTGTAACTAAAGTTAGATCTACGTACTTATGTGTCATAAGTGCTTGAGCAGATTCAATTGTTGGCGTCGTTATACAAGTAACGACACTCGCAGGTCCACCTGCTTCAACAATAGCATCATGAATAATATGTGCCATCTCAGTAGAAACGTTTTTTGCAGAAGGATGCGGGTTAAAAACTGCCGTATTCCCCCCAGAAATAATAGAGATAGCATTATTAAGAATCGTCGAAGGCGGATTAGTTGAAGGTGTAACAGAACCGACCACACCCCACGGAGCAGGTTCAACAAGAGTAAGGCCGTTGTCCCCAGAAAAGGCTTCAGGTTGCAGATCCTCGGGGCCTGGTGTCTTATTGGCTTGAAGCTGAATTTTACTGATCTTATCGGCAACCCTGCCAAGCCCTGTCTCTTCGACAGCCATTCGAGCAAGACGCTCAGCGTGAACCAAACCTTGTCGCCTGATATGCTCGACAATCTGTTTTCGTTTTTCAAGAGAGAGATTGATCCACTCCCTTTGTGCCATTCGGGCTGATTCAACAGCATCATCAAGAGAAGAAAAACCGCAATCTTCACCTTCATGTTTTGGCATTTGTAACTGTTTTACAATCGTTATCGGAGCTGAATGAACTTCAGATATATGTTCTGATCGGTTAATGTTCTGAGATTGTTTTTCAGATGAATCTTCCCCCACAGACTCAGACAGACCTTCACCATTCAGCTTGTCTAAAACAAGCTTGACGATCTTCTCCATCTGCGGATTAACCGAATCATCTGACATAGGGGCAAAAAAACGGGAGCCATCACCGACTCCCGCTATAAATTATTATTTAGTAGTTAGGTAATGCCGTTGGGAAAATCTCGTGGACATTACTGTGCGGACGAGGGATGACATGAACTGTTACCAACTCACCGATCTTTTGAGCGGCTGCGGCTCCCGCATCAGTTGCCGCTTTACATGCGGCTACATCACCACGAACAATCGCTGTAACAAAACCACCACCGATTTTTTCGTATCCTACCAAAGTTACCTTAGCCGCTTTTACCATGGCATCAGCCGCCTCAATAACTGCAACCAGTCCTTTGGTCTCTATCAATCCTAATGCTTCCATATACGTCTCCTGCGCAAGGCTACAGGTTTATTTACTCTATTTGGGCTTATAGTAGCTGACATTTCAATACGATGTCAACCAAAAATCTTTATCTACTACAGATGCAAAGCGTTTTATTTCCAATAAGATACGGGCATTATTCAGCGACTTCAAGCAGAAACTATATTGTAACACACATACCTCAGGTCGAATTGTCTCCCTTCTGATTGTAGATCGAAGAAAGATACCGTCCTATTCTCTGGAGATTATTTCGCATCAATATCGGTTCAAGCACTTCCGCTTCATCTCCAAACCCTATAATCCAACGTTGGATCTCTTCTATCCCACGTGTTTCGACCTCATAAATAACCTCATCATCGCTAACAACCGCTACAATTTCATTTTCATGATGTGTCCCTGATTGCACAACTCTGCCAGCGGCTCCTGTAAAGCGTACTTTGACAGTTACTGGTTCCCCGCTGTAGACCTCCCAACTCCCCTCAAAATAAGTCTCAGGTTTTATATCATTACTGCGATTAAAACTCTTCTCTGTTAAACGCACATCTTTGAGTCGATCGAGACGGAACGTTCGAGTCTCTTTTCTCAAGTGACAATATGCAACGAAATAGAACGCTTTCCCTCTAAAGATAATGAAATAGGGGTCTACTTCTCGATGAGTTACCCCACTTGTTATAGAATTATACGTAAGCTCGAGAGTTTGCATTTCCGTTATTCCCTGTTCGATAATCGTGTAGAAACCCGCGTCACGATGCAAGTCATTGGAGGTCAGAATCTCTACGTGGGTCGTCGTTGGAGAGAAACGTGTCTTCTCCCGTACAGTACCTGACAACCCTGCATCTATTTTTGCCAATACCTGTTTCAATACTGACTTGTATCTTTCGGTTTCAGCAAGTGGAGTCGACTCCAAAGCGGCTTTCAGAGCAGTATACTCATCAAAATCAAAATTCAACGGTGGAAGAAAGTTATCAGTAGCCAGTTTATAGCCATTATCAAAATAAATCGGGATATTTGCTTCTGACAACGCCAAAACATCACGATAAATGGACCTCTCAGTAACTCCACACTCTTTTGCTAAAGAAGCGGCATTCAGATTACGCCGAGTACGTAGCAAATTCAGAATATACAGCAGTCTGTCATATTTACTCATTTTCATAGATACAAGAATATAAGCCCTCTCTACTCTCAACACAATATGGGAATCTCCCCATAGTGTTGTACCGCTCCGCACCAGAAATGAAGTAACCGAAAACGCCCGACTTTACCTATCGTCTTGCTACAACTACACTTAAGAACATCGCTCAACATGGCACCCACTTTGCAATTGTTTCGCTTGAAACAATATGAACATCTCAAATCAATGGGAATACCCGCTTAAGAGAGGGAGATATGACTTCTAGAAAAAGACGAACAAACAACTCTGATACATTATTAGAGTCAGTCCTCTTCAAATGGGGGACACGGCTATTATTAGGACTCGGCGTAATAGTCATGTTCCTGACATTGGCCCAATGTACAATCGAAAAACCGGAATCTCCTAGCTGGTCTACCCAATTAGTAGTACCTGTTGTAAATCGTACATATGCAATGGACGAACTAGTATCCAAGATTGGCCAGGATGAAATCACTATCAATGATTCAGGTGAAGTTGCTTTCAGTATTGTCCAGGAGTTAGATACTGTAGGCCTTAGCACAGATATTCTGACTACTGGAGACCTCGCCTATTCTGTTGGTCAACAACTAGGACCTATCGACATAACACCACCAGTTGTTGCTCCAGTAAATGTGAGTTTGAGTACTCTCGCAGGTCTTGCCATCGTTTTGCCGGGAGATATTGCGATTGTCCCCGATACTGTTTTTCAAGTTGTCACAGATATTCCAACACTCACCTCTTTTACCTCGGCAACATTTAACACAGGACGAATTGATGTTGTCATCACAAACGATCTCGGGATCAATCTTGATAACATCACTATTGAACTACGTAACAAACTCACCGGTTCACTCATTACGCTCGGAACATATCCCGGTGTGATTCTATCCGGACAAGTTGGAACAGTTCCTCTTGTTTTGGATGGGGTATCTGTCCCAAGCGATATTCGCTTGATCGGTTTTTACCATACACCTATGGATACAATCACAAGTTTTTCCACACGAGCGATGCAAACAGAGATGGTCTTTAGTGACACTCTTCAGGTAAATACTGCCACAGCGATGATACCGGCACTTACACGACTCGATTCAGCTATCGTACCTCTTGCGGAAACTGATCGTATCGATTCAGCATCTCTTGCAAGTGGGACACTATCACTTACCATCTTCAATGGTACTAGCCTCAGTGGAGACCTAAACATTAGTGTTCCTGATCTCAGATCAGGTGGGACACCTCTGGCTATCACGCAGACTGTCTCCGCTGGTCAGACCGCTACTGTAAACTTGGATCTCAGCAATTATGATCTTGTCCCTAGATCTGCAGTTGTTCCTCAGAATATTGGCATCTATGTCGACATGTCCACTCAGGCGACAACCATCGAGACAACAGTTAGTGCCCTTGACAGTTTTTCAGTAAGTGCAGGACTTTCAAATCTCACATTCAACTCTGTGACAGGACAATTCCAGTCGGTTGTTGCATCGCTTGACAGTATTAGTCAACAGTTAAACGTTCCGACAGGCTTCGACAGTGTTGAACTAGTCAGTGCTGTCTTGACCCTTGAAATCGATAACGGTATTGATCTCCCCGGTGCTATCAATATCCGAATTGACGGAAATAACGGTAAGTCGATGATCTTTGGGGGCAACGTTACTCCACGTGGCCTGGCAACAGCGACAACAAGCATCATTGTAGATACAACAGCGGCTGATTTCTTTGCACCGATACCGACTATGATCAATGCATCTGGATCAGTCACGTTTGGAGACGGTGCATACGTCGGTACGATTACTGCCAACGATTTTGTAGCCGCACGTATCAGAATTGACGCTCCTCTTGAAATGATCATCAATCAGTCAACGATTGATACAGATATAGAACGTCAAGCGATAAACCAAACTGATATTAACAAAATAACAGACCACTTTATCAATGGACGTTTTGTTTACACAATAATCAATCATCTTCCGCTCGGTGCCTATGTAAATATCTTCATTGGACCAGATTCTACAACATTGTATACCGCACCTCAATTGTCCTTTGATTCACTCTATGTCACAGCAGCACCCGTTGATATCTTTGGAGTAGTTAGCGATACCGCCCAAACAGATCTTCAAGAAATCTACATAGATTCTGCTGATGTACGCATCCTAGAGAATGACACCCTCTTCATCGGACAGGAAATCGTACTGACAGGCTCAGGCGGTCAAGCGGTCAAGCTCTCTGGATCTGACTACATAACAGTCCAAGGTAGTATCCAGGTTGAATATAACATAGATGGATCGTTCTAAGGAGGCACTCATGAGAAATATAACACGTAAAATAGCATTGAGTTGCTTCTCCCTCATCATAGGAGCGACTCTACTAACCACACCGACCACTCAAGCAGGTCAATCTTCTGCACGCTCAGTCGCTATGGGTGGAGCGTTTACTTCACTCGCAGTTGGTGTTGATGCCACCAGGTATAATCCTGCTAATCTCGGTTTGCTCGATTATCAAAAGACTGCACTCGAAGTTGTAGGGCTTGGAGCAAATATAGCAAACAACGCCTTCTCGTTATCAGACTATAACAAGTATACAGGGGCAGTCCTTACTGATGCAGACAAGAATGATATTTTAGGGAAGATACCCGATGAGGGTCTTTCTCTTTCAGTAGATGCAGAAGCGGCGGCTCTCTCCTTCTCTATGGGGCAGTTTGCATTTCATACCTCAGTTGTGGGACAAGCTGATGTCAATCTCAACAAAGATTTACTCGATTTGATTCTCAACGGTAACTCATTCGGAGATACGTTGACTATCACAGGAACATACTCAGATGCAGTATCCTATGTACAATCAGGTATATCGTACGGTCTCCCACTCTATACTGTCGGGACAAGACAATTAAGCGGTGGCATGACTTTTAAATACCTTAAAGGTATCGCAGTTGAGCAGATCGTTGAATTGCAGGGTATGATTTCTACTGACATTACTGGTTTTGGTGGAAATGGAGCAATGATCGCACGTACTGCATCCGGTGGAAGTGGGTACTCGATTGACTTGGGAGCTGCACTCCAACTAAATGATAGCTACACCGTTGGTGCACGTATTAGCAACTTCGCCAGTAGTATCAGTTGGTCAAATAATACTGAAGAGCATGGTTACAACTTCAACTTTGACACAGTCACAGTTGATAACATCAGTGCTGACTACATCGTATCAGATGACTACACCGTACCGATCGGGTCATTTTCAACTTCATTACCATCAGTAATGAACATCGGTATTGCAAATACAGATGGCAAGCTTGTTTGGGCGGTTGATTGGGAGCAAGGATTCCGTCGTGCCGCCGGTGCTTCAAAAAATCCACGTATAGCCTTGGGGCTTGAATATTCAGCTTTAAGCTATCTCCCCCTTCGAACGGGATTCGCCACAGGTGGTGCTAAACAGACCGCATTTTCATTCGGTACGGGGCTTTATCTATCTGCATTCTACCTTGATATCGCCGCCGTAAGTGGGGCCAGCTTATCGACATACTCGTCCAAGGGACTGAATTTTGCCGTCTCAACAGGACTTTATTTCTAAAAAGGGAGAAATTGATGTTCACTATGACCAACAAAAAAGGGAAAAACATGCTAATTACTGTGCTATTTGGCATTGTGATCCTGACAGCTTCTGTATTAGCATCTCCGCCACACCCGGACCTGCGTGCCCGTGTCGCGGCCTCCAAAGCAGCGACACCATACTTCATGCAACACTATAAGGATCTGCATGCAAAAGGCATTTGTACAGGTGATGAAATTCAAATCGATGAAAACGGAAACGCTAAGATTATTGCCAGTAAGGTTCCACAAGTAACTGGACCATTCAAAGTATTAGCAGTATTAGTGGAGTTCTCAGATCATCCGGCGACTGGCAATGCAACTTTTTTCGATTCACTACTTTTTGATTCTCTTGGATCAACTGTACATGACTATTACAACGAGATTTCATACGGTCAACTCGATCTGATATCAGTAAACCTACCCTCATCTATCGGTTGGCAAACTGCCCCCCAGACATACGCATATTATGTGAATAATCAAAATGGTACAGGTGCATATCCACAGAACACTCAAAAACTGGCTGAGGACCTCGTTGATCAAATAGATGGTGTTGTCGATTTCTCACAATATGATAATGATGGAAATGGAACAGTCGATGTCTTGATCATCATACATAGTGGAACTGGAGCGGAGTTTTCAGGCAGTAACAGTGATATATGGTCCCACAAATGGGGAATTACTCCACGACTAAAAGATGGCGTATATATCTCCAGTTACACAATCCAACCTGAGTTCTGGACCACCCCAGGTGATATGACTATCGGGGTCTACTCTCACGAACTAGCACACGGATTCGGATTACCTGACCTCTATGATACAGATGCGAGTCAAAGTCGGGGACTTGGGAAATGGGGCTTGATGGCATACGGTAGTTGGCTCGGTGCAACTGGAATGGGCGAGTCTCCTGCACACCCGTCCGCTTGGAGTCGGATAAAAATGGGATTTGCCACTCCAACAATTATTTCAACCAATATCACTTCTCAACAGATAAATCAGGTAGAAACGTCAGGCGAGATATATCGTCTTTGGACATCAGGAAATGTAGGGAGCGAATACTTCCTCGTTGAAAATAGACAAAGAACAGGCTACGACTCTTTCATCCCAGGTGACGGTTTGCTCATCTGGCATATCGACGATGCCAAGTCAGGAAACACTCAGGAATGGTGGCCGGGACAAACTGATGCCAATCATTACAGAGTTGCACTTGAACAGGCCGACGGTCTTTGGGAGCTTGAAAAGAAACTTGATTTTGGTGATGGTGACGATCCTTTCCCAGGTGGTACATCAAATGTTACTTTCGATGCAACAACATTACCGAACTCAAACTCGTATACATCGGGTGGTTCACTCGTAAAAGTAGCCAATATAACTCCAACCGGACCGACAATGTATGCCGACCTCGTTGTTGGACTTTCGGCTGGTATTGATGACGGTATTGGACAATCCCAATTGCCAATTACTATAGCATTAGATCAAAACTACCCTAATCCGTTTAATCCAATGACAACAATTAGCTTCACTCTTACTCAAGTAGCTGATGCACAATTGGATATTTACAATGTGACAGGACAACGAGTTCGACAAATGTATTCGGGAAGTACCTCTCCAGGCACTGTAACAGTTATCTGGGACGGTACGAATGATGCAGGAAATGCTGTCGCTTCAGGCATTTATCTCTATCGACTCTCTACTGAGTCCGAATCAGAGATAAAGAAAATGATACTACTGAGATAATCTCGCCCCTTTTGTTGGTCGGAGTAGTTACCTCCCTGACTGCTCCCGGAAAACCCCTGGTATAAAAACCGGGGGTTTTTCAATACTATTCAGTCTGAAACAGACGTTTGACTTGTTTCTGACTTAGCCGAAGGCCGACCTGTTCGCTGAGTTTTCTTGTACAAAGTGTGGCAGGTCTTGCAACGTTTAGGGTCTTCAGTATACCCACGCTCAGCGAAGTATTGTTGAGCCGCCGCTGTGAATGCGAATTCTTCTTGGCATTCCGTGCATAGAAGGATTTTTGGTTCAAATCCGTCAACGCTATCCATAGTTCCCCCTCTCTTCCATCTTCAATGTCTTCCGTGACACCAATAATGGCAGAAAGTTATGATTGAGTATCGGATTCGCTCTATTCTTTTATATTTATTGATAGCTTGTATCTTGTTGAAAGTCAACCAAAAAACAGAACGTTCGAAGTGTACCGATTATAGTAGTACAGAACTTTAATATGGATTACAGGCAGGTTGGGGGCCACTTTGAAATAGGAATTGAACCAATGCTGTCAGATCATCAACATCAACACTACTATTGCAGGAAAAATCTCCGGACGTTACTGATGGAAGTGGTACAGGTCCGCCTTTGAACAAATATGTGACCAAATACGTAAGGTCACTTACAAATATATCTCCATCAAAGTCAACATCACCACGTTGCAGTACTGCTTTAGCTCCGGTATATTGCGTATCAACTACCATAGGGTCACCATCAGACCATACATGAAAAACAAGTGAAGAAATACTGCCGATTGGTGTAGCATCGGGAGGAGTTACTGCTATTTGAACAATTCTCGACGAGTCAGGCCCTAATGATATTGCTTGCGTATCGGGTAGCACCCACCCCGAATCATCGTAGGCCGTGATATGAAAAAGATCCCACAATGGTGAAGGATTTGTTATTTCATAGTCAAAATATCTCAACCCCCCGGAATATACAGAAGAATCGATTGTTGTTATTGCAGAAGAAACAGCAAAAGGTTGATATATATTGGCACTATACGTAAAGAATGCCCCACCCTGATTCTCAGACAGGTTTACACCTACAAGAGTTACTCTATAGTAGTCATGGATATTTAAGACTGTGTCAACACCTGTATAAGCCCCTGGAGTCAAGTTTATCTGCTGTATCTGATGGACATTATCACTTGTCGATTTTATCAAATATGCTGACCATTGTCTCGCATCATCACCGTTAAAACTGATCTCAAAATGACCTGAATCACCAGTCGGGAAGAACTCGATATAACAACTACCGTATCCTGTAGGATTGGTTGGTGATGACAGTAACGTTGCAGGATATGAATAATGTGACTGCCCAACAAATATCCCTGGGTAAAAGCTAGCTTCAGTATGATGTAAGCCATCATCTCTTACACTTGTAATGTAATTCCAAACCGCAAATTCAGTCATGGCCGAATCAATAGTCCAGCCATAAATTCCCTGTAACGAATCAGCAAGGGTTGTAAAAACATCAGAATATCGAGCCCCCTCCATTACAGCTCTCATAAGTGAAGTGTCGAATTTCTGTGCAAGGAATGACTCCCAAATAAACGAACTGTATGCATGACCAGTATTCTCAAGAAGTGACTTGTCGGGTGCCGAGAAGAAACTGCCAAGATAATTATAATTATCATCCGTTTGGTCAAAAACAACATCTTCCATCCAAGTAGCCGAAGACTCCATCCACCAAACAGGTTCAGTTGGATCATACGCAAACTGAACTGCATGATAGAATTCATGTGCACAAGTCACTTTTGCGGCACCAGCAATATTACCTTCGGGATCATTATTAAACGGGAAGCCAATGAAAGTGTTATTCAAAACTAAATGTGAATATGAATCATTCCACGGTGCCGACCCGGACCCTTCAGGGACAGCATAGCCATGATAGCCCATATCTTGAAAATAGACGTCATAGAGAGTATCCCCCCCTAAACCTCCATCTGAAGGAGGCATCAAGTAACCTAAAGAAAGAAACATATTATAGGTCGTATCACAATATGAAGCACATTGTTCGACAAAATCTGGTATTGCGTTTGCATTAAGATCAACTGATGAAACTGCATTTGCTCCAGTTGTATCATAATGTATGCGAAAGAATCCCCCAGGTGATACAATACTAAAAGCAGTTGTATAGCGTGTCAACGCTGTCGACAAAGCCTGTTGAGTTGCTGGAGACAAAAGATCATACTCCTGCATTATATCCCTGAGAACAAAAGTTGCAGAGCGTGCATCAACTTGTGATATTCTTGAGGTTGATAGAGTCGTTACAGAATACTTTGCAGGCAATTTTTCGGGATGCCTAATGGCATTCACTTGCAACAGAACTTTTTCATCAAGTGAAATAGTACCAGCTTTGTAAGCTGATTCAATTGTTCGTATTACTTCTTGAGCCGAGTTTGCATGTACAATAACAGCCGACACACAAGTAAGAAGTGCAATAGAGAATAACCTAATAAGAACTCTCATCCGCTGAAGTCTTTCTTGCATCTTTTTCCTTTGCATAGAGACAATAACACTATTCTATTATTCTTCTTTAACGACAATTCGAGACAGTAATATACCTTGTCTGATATGTACCTTTATTCGGCACGCTTGGCCATTATGTAAATATACGAATGCTATTCGTATAACAGTTGAAAGAGGGAATCGTTCATATTTTCTAACGATTCGCTCTGAAGGCTCTCCCCTATACATAATCTATTGTTTTTCAATAACTTGTCAACCTGAAAGTAGCGCGTCTCGCCTTGAAATACTGATCAGTACCAATAGATATTTGCCAACCTGTGACCTCAGAGTAAGATAGGTCTATCCGAAGAAGTTTCTCTCTTGATGAATGCTCTGGCGCGATTCTTACGCCGATCCCGACATTTACATAATAATCCCTAAACGAAAAGCTCTCCCCTTGCTTGAAAGTTCTCGCAATATCTGAAAATAAAACGGGTCCAAATCTTGCACTCAGAAAAGAAAACTTCGGAAAGAACCGCTCTTCAATATTCATTGAAGCGAGTCGGTCACCTGTCTTAAAAACAGCATCAAAACCTCGTAGCCCCGAACCGCCTCCTAGTGTTATGCCTTCGACCGACTCTCCCCGCCAATCTGAGAGGTAGGTTATTCGAAAAACACTAGATAAATATGAACAAACAAGACTGTACACATTTACTGAAACTGAAGTAAACCTCCTTAAATCTGCCTGCCCATTAAACCAAGTCTGTCGAAAAAAATTTAAGTATACCAATGTACTATTGATTTTATAACCTTGGGCCATCGTAACCGCAATTCTATCATGGTAGCTTTTATCAAAATGGGTATCAAACGTACGACCGTACGACAGCGACAGTGCATGCCCAAGTGTAAAATCTTCTATATTATCAAAACCGTCAACCTGACGCATTTTCACAAAATGGACATCTGAAAAATCAACTCCCGCACTAATGAAATGATATGCTGAATCCAATGGTAGAGCAGAAAGTGCTATCTCCTGATCAAGTGGGTCATTGCTGAATAAAGCTTGGTCAAATGTTCGCTCAAAACGATATCCGTAGTAGCCTGTTAATCCAATTTTCCTCTGATATGAACCTGTTCGCCAATGACTTGAAAAACTGAAGTTATCACCGCTATGATACGATTCAGCTACCTTTCTTGCATCATTATAAACATCCTGACGACCTTCAGAAAATTTAATGTTTGTTGAAAATGAATACGTCTGACTCAGATTGTAATATGGTCGTCCAATAGTCAAAGAATAGTTCTTATCAAACGGGTTTCCGTTATAACCCGCAAATAGATTAAATCCCTTGCCAAAAAGTCTCGGCTCTAAAAATTCAGCGCTATAATAGTCATCTTCCAAAGTTTGGGTAACATATCGAAACTGCAGTTTTTGATTTCTTCCAAGCAGATTTCTTTCAGTCAAAGAAAATTCCCAACGTGTATTATCACCTTCTCGTGTAAATGAAGGGCCAAGGGAAAGCGTCCACTCATCAACAGTAACGACTCGCACCTTGACACGGCCATTCGGCAACGTATCCAACTCAATCCATGAGTCATACAGCTGTAATCTATTCCGTAAATTACGAGCAGTCTCCTCACCAAGTAGTATCGGGTATGGCTCATTAACTTGAAATAACAGCTCTCGTTCAATTACATCTTGTCTTGTACGAAAGTGTAATGCATTGGCTAGCCGATAAATCCATCTCTTGTTAGAAGGCTGAGTCAAATCGAATATATTGCGATTAACAATGCTAATACTATCAACTATCGGACCATTCCCGAATTCATCATTAGATTTACGTGTAGTGCTATCAGCACCTGACAGGCTTTGAGCCATAGCCGATGTTCCAAAAAGAAACAGAACAGATATCATGAAACATATAATATAAAATCTGTCACGTAACATGAACGTAAGAAACATAAGCAAATACGAATGGCAACAAATATGTATACCGTTACGTTTCAGGCTGAAAGATTCCAACTGCATTGCCGATAATAATGACACTACTTATCGCCTAAACATAGATAGAGATTGCAACAGAACATGAGTAAGAAAAAACTTGGCGACTTGATGCTTGAAAGAGGTTTAATAACCTCTGAACAGCTTACATCAAGCCTTGAAGAACAGAAATCAACAGGTGCTCGACTCGGCCAAATCCTAATCGGAAAAGGGTTGATATCAGAAGAGCAATTACTAGAAATGGTTTCTGAGCGACTCTCGATACCAAAGCTTTCTCTATCACAAATGGTAATTGACCCTCAAGTTATCCACCGCGTCCCGGTTGATGTAGCGAGACGGTATACCCTTGTTCCTGTCTTCGAAATTGGCAAGACACTGACCTTAGCGATGGCTGATCCTCTTAATTTCATAGCAATCGATGAGATTAAGTACCTAACGAGAATGACCATCAAAAGGGCTATTGCAACTGAGAGTGAAATTAAATCTGCAATTGATGATTACTACTCCGTTGGAGACTCCCTCCATCATATCATTGGTGACCCTGTTGAACCCGCTCTAGACCTCACTGATATTGACGCAAGTGATGAAAATGAATCTGACAGCGCTGTTGTAAAACTTGTGAACCTGCTCATCAGCAAAGCCGTACGTGAGAATGCATCAGACATCCACATTGAACCTGAAGAAGACAAACTCAGGATTCGTTATCGTGTCCATGGCATAATGCGTGAAGAAGCATCCCCACCAAAGACAATGCAAAACGAACTTGTATCACGAATCAAGATAGCATCAAATCTCGATGTGTCGGAAAAACGCCTGCCTCAGGATGGTCGTCTCATGATGCAGGTAGACGGCGCCAATATCGACCTGCGTATTTCAACCCTTCCCACTATTCATGGAGAAAAGGTTGTCATTCGAGTTCTGGATCGTCGTAATCTCTTAATGAAATTTGAGCAATTGGGATTTAATAAAACAATTGAGACAGCATGGAAAAACGTCATTCATCAACCCGAAGGTTTGATCCTTATATCAGGACCAACATCAAGCGGTAAGACCTCCACACTCTATGCAACATTGCAGGAAGTGAATTCGATTGAAAAAAATATCATTACAGTCGAAGATCCCGTAGAATATTCACTCCCATTGATTATTCAAATTCAAATCAACGAAAAAGCAGGTTTGACATTTCCATCAACTTTACGTGCAATGCTCAGACAAAACCCCGACATCATCATGCTCGGTGAAATTCGAGACCCTGAAACAGCAAGAATGGCAGTACGGTCTTCACTGACAGGACACCTTGTTTTATCTACTATTCATACCAATGATGCCCCCTCTTCTATTTCCCGTCTTATGGATATGGGTATTGAGTCATACCTAGTTGCGGCGGGTCTTAAAGGAGTGCTTGCTCAAAGATTAGTGCGCGTTAACTGCCCTGATTGCCTTGTCCAATACAAACCGACTGAACAGATTCTTGTAAGAGCAGGATTGAAAGATCTTTCTGATGTGATAAACTTCCGACGTGGTGAAGGATGCCCACGGTGCAAAAACACAGGATTCAAGGGATTAGTAGGTATCTATGAATATGTCGAAGTAACTCCTATCATTTCCGATCTCATTATGCGCAATGGAACTATATCGCAAATCCGTGAGACTGCACAACGAGGTGGATATATTCCACTATTTGAAATGGGACTTGAGAAAATCCAAGAAGGTACAATCTGCCTTGAAGAACTACTCAAGCAAACATCGAATATTGAGGATACTCAAGATCAATCCTATTTTGGTGCTATGAGTCACGCACATGCCTAACCAATACACATATCGGGCACTAACACCGACGGGACAGGAATCGGCAGGGGTTATGACAGCCGATTCAAGTGCAAGAGTCCTTGACCAGCTAACAACTCAAGGTATGATGCCTATTGAGGTCAAGATTGTTCCGCCACGACGAAGTGTCAAATTATTCGGATTTATGAGAGGCGGGAACACCGAAGAACTCATAACCTTTACCTCGAATCTCTCAACAATGTATAAAGCTGGTATTCCTATTCTTCGGGCTCTGTCAATGATCAAAATCGGAGATCAGGATTCTCGAATCAATCAGGCAATAGACACAATCAGTGCAGGTATGCAAAATGGACAACCCTTATCTGAAGCTATGTCGTCTTGTGACAATCTCTTCTCAGAAGTTTATATTACCTCAGTCGCGGCAGGTGAAGAAGCAGGAAAGCTAGATGACGTTCTTGATGAACTTGCCATTATGTTAGAACAAGAGTTAGAACTCTCTCGAGCAATCAAATCGGGAGTTCGCTATCCTGTTATGGTTATTTGTGCTGTCATTGCGGCGTTCTTTGTTCTTGTTCTGTATGTCGTACCGAGATTCATGGGGTTCTATGGGAAATTCGGAGCAGAGCTACCCTTGCCCACTAGAATCCTTATAGGAATGCATACTGCGATCACAACGTATTGGCCGATAGCACTAGCTCTATTAGTAATATCTGTTTTTTCATTGAAGAAAATCCTAGCGACAGAGTCTGGCAAAGCATGGTTTGATAATAAACTACTGCAACTACCAGTATTTGGGAATCTAGTAACCAAAGGAAATATCGCACGTTTCACTATAATGTTCCACATTATGTTTCAATCAGGGCTACCAATAGTTCGGACATTAACGATCCTCGGCGGTTCAATAAAAAATTCAGGTATCGCAGCTGATGTTAAACATCTAGCTGAACTCCTGAGAGAAGGTCGAGACAAACAACTCGTTAGCTCAGAATTCAAGTACTTCCCAGAGATCGCTCTACAAATGATGGCTGTAGGTTTGGAATCAGGTTCTCTCGGTGATATGCTCAAGGAAATATCCAAGCATTTTAGTAGAGAAGTCCACTACACTTCACGTCAACTAACGGCAATACTTGAACCGATGCTAACACTTGTCATGGGTGGGTTTATCCTCCTATTAGCCCTCGCTATTTTTATGCCGATGTGGAACTTGATTAAGGTATTTAATAACTAGACTAAACATTAAGTTCACAAGAATTATAACCGATAATATTCATGAACTATTATAAACAATATCTTTAGGAGGATACCAATGTCAAGACTGACAAACTCCAAAGGTTTCACATTGATTGAGCTAGTTATCATCATTGTGATCCTAGGGATTCTGGCCGCTGTAGCCATACCCAAATATCAAGACTTGTCGAGCGAAGCAAAAGCCGCGGCATGTCGTTCATCACTCGGAGCCTTGCGTTCCGGCATAACAATTTACTACGCTAATCAGGCCGTCACAACAGGTACTGCCGCATGGCCATCATTAGCAAACCTTGAAACTGTTGGAACTGTTATGGAACAGGAGATTCCTAAGAATCCATATCAGGCAGCAGCCAACGCACCTGACTCTATTATCGATGGAAGTGCATCGACGAAAGGTACAGTTATAGGTAGTAGAGGCGGTTGGGTATACAAACCATCTACAGGTGAAATGTGGGCCAACACAAATGTAACCGGAGAAAATTCTTGGTAGTATCGTGATTGTGAAAGCAAACATGAAAATTCAGAACAAGCT
>JAJRUL010000181.1 GCA_024277795.1 Candidatus Zixiibacteriota bacterium | reverse complement strand
TGATACCCCAAAGACATTTGCTGAAAAAACGATTGAGCTCTTGGATAATCGAGAACGAGCAATCGAAATGGGAAAAGCGGGAAGGTCATTAGTTGAGAACCGTTATGGATGGGAACAACTTGGTCGTCGCCTTCACGAATACATTCTACGTGTGGTCAACTCATGAATAAAATTGTGCATCTCAGAGCATCTAATTTCTATGGTGGCCCAGAGAGACAAATCCACTTCCATGCATTGCTCTCACAATCATCAGATTATCCAGTAACGATAGCATCATACTCCGAACGTGAGATGCCCCCTGAGCTTTTGTTGCGAGCCAGTAAAGATAATATCCCTACTCATCTATTTGAAGTCAGTTCTGCTTATGATCGGCGAGCTGTTTCAATGATCCGCTCATGGTTACTCGACAACAATATTAAGATATTATGTACGCATGACTATAGAAGTAATATCCTCGGATGGGCGGCCACAAGACCACTCAAGACCCATTGGTTACCGTTTTCAAGAGGAAAGACTAGTGAAAACTTAAAAGTCCGTCTATTTCACGGCTTTGACAGTCAAGTAATGAAAAGGGCTAAGAATATTGTTGCAGTGTCTGGTGGTGAAGCTCAACGCCTTGAAAACAAAGGTATAGATTCAGCACGTATTTCGGTGGTTCATAATGCCGCCAATGTTGGTGCTTTTACAATTGTTGAAAAAGTCAACTTGAGGGAACGATTTCACCTACCCAACAATTCCATCATTTGCTTATCGGCGGGTCGCTTTAGTACAGAGAAAGGGCAACATATACTTATCAAAGCTGCAACGAAGGCAATAGATCAAGACAGTAGGCTCCGATTCCTCCTTTATGGAGATGGACCTGATTTTAGTAGTGCTTCACAAGAAGTCGAAAAGTTGAACCTCAAGGATAAGATACTACTCCCCGGTTTTGAACAAAACCTGATCGGATGTATGAAAGATGCAGACATGGTGATAAACCCATCTTTGTCTGAAGGCCTGCCAAATGTTGTCCTTGAGGCTATGGCCGTAGAAACACCTGTTATCGCTACATCTGTAGGAGGAGTTCCCGAATTGATCAGTAATAACATAAATGGGCTTCTTGTGCCTCCTGATTCACCATCTGTGCTATCCACAGCAATTCTTGAGTTATCTCAGAACAGCGATCTTTCGGAGAAACTTAGATCAGAGGCATTAAAAACAGTAAAAAATGACTTTTCATTTGAAGCTCAATATGTGAAATTATCAAATCTCTACCGACAAGTAATACATAATGACTAATATGAAACCACTCAAAATCGCATACGTAATTGACTCGATAACGACACCTTCTGCAGGCTCAGAGAGGCAACTATTACTCCTGTTGAACGGATTGGATAGAAGCAGGGTCGATCCCCAAATGATATGTCTGCACAATTCAGAATGGCTATCTGTTCAGAAATTTGATTTTCCCTTAACCATATACGATGTTCGCACCATGCTATCCCCCAGGTCTGTTTCTCAAATGAGACAGTTTGCACAGCTGTGTAGGGAACAAGCATTTGATGTTGTCCAATCATTCTTTGTAGATGCCAATATGTTCGGAACACTCGGTGCCCACATGGGTGATGTGCCAGTTATTCTCTCCAGTAGAAGAAATATTGGTGGTTGGTTAAATCGGAAGCATATCAGTATGCTTCGTTTCCTCAGAAAATACACTACTCGGTATATCGCTAACTCTCAAGCTGCAGCTGATGTTGCAACTCGTGTTGAATATGTCCACCCTGAAAAGATTAAGATTATTCACAACGGACTTAATCTTGATGAGTTCAAAACTATCGACGCAGTAATGAGACAACAACAACGCAAAAAATGGGGACTCGCTGATGACAATATTGTAATCGGTATTACTGCAAACTTGCGAGATGTCAAAAATATCGACATGCTCATTCGAGTCGCTGCTCGGTTGATGGCTGATTACCCACAATTGCGTTTTATCTCAGTTGGTGAAGGACCTGACCGCAATGCCCTTCAAAGACTTATTGATACTCTTGGTTTGACAGAGATATTTCAACTAGTAGGTCGTCATGCAAATATTGTCCCCTGCCTCTCAGCATTTGATATTGCAACACTTTGCTCGTCACATGAGAGTCTGTCTAACTCACTAATTGAATATATGGCCGCAAGGTTACCTGTAGTTGCATCTGATGTTGGCGGAAATGGCGAAGCGGTTACTCATGAAAAGACAGGATTGTTGTTCCCTTCCGGTGATGAGCAGATGCTTGAAAAGCATTTTCGAACTCTCCTTGAAAATCAAGAGCTGAGAGAGAAATATGGTAATGCAGCTTGTGAATCGGCATTTGACCGTTTTGACAAAGGTGTATGTCTCGAAAGCCATATGTCATTCTACGAACAATTGGTAGAAGAAGCCAGAACACTAGGGAAATACCCAATACGTACGGATACAACGACATGAAACTGCTCGGTCTTGCTCCCAGTAAGATTTTCTCTGGATTCGAAAAGTCGTTTTTTGACGCTGTTAGAAATCAGGGCTGTGAAGTAACTCATAAAGAAGTTGAGTTACCATGGTTCAAACTGCTTTGTACAATAACAAGTTTTCATCCCCAAAAAAAACGTTGGGGGACCAGAAGAGACCTGCATTACCATACATCAATTGCCGCTTTCAAATTCAAATCTAAATCAGCGGCTCATATTGCATGGAGGCATCAAAAACAATGTGATGCTATATATCAAGTCGGAGGATTATGGAATCCAACATCCGACAAACATAAACTCCCACTAATCCTTCAAGTTGACTATACTTCGTTACTCTCAGCAAAAAGAAATAGTGAATGGAAACGGAAACCTGGAAAACACCAAGATTTTTGGGTTGCACAAGAAAACAAACTCTTCCGTGATGCCACAATTGTTCTTACAACGACTGAGAATGCGCGCAGTTCGATCATTGATGACTACCATGTTGATCCTGCGCATGTCGTAACAGTCGGTGGTGGTGTTTCTGCACCTTATGATGATCTGAATGATCCTCGTCGTCCTGATTATAACTCCAAGAAGATTCTCTTCGTTGGAAAAGGATTTATCGGCAAAGGACTGGACACTCTGCTTGAAGCTTTCACAACCGTTCATAACGAAATCCCTGATTCATCCTTGACGATAGTCGGCCCAACAGGCTTAGAAGTAAACAATGCAGGAGTTAATTACCTCGGGCGAATTACTGATAGAGATGCTGTCCGTAAACTGTATTATGAACATTCTGCTTTCGTTATGCCTTCTCGTTTTGAACCCCTCGGTCAGGTCTTTCTGGAAGCGATGTCCTGTCGACTTCCATGTATTGGAACAACATTGGACGCAATGCCTGAAATCATCGATCACTCGGTTACAGGATATACAATTGGACCTGGAAATAGTAATGAATTGGCAAAGTATCTCAAGGAACTTCTATCCTCACCTGAACTTTGCCAAAAAATGGGTGAAAAGGGTTATCAAAGATTGCAGGATAGATACACTTGGAAAGTAGTTGGTAGTAAAATATTAAAGACTATAAAAAAAAGTATCGATTCCGTATAATTTCACTATAATGGTATTTGTGTTTAGTAGCATTATATTGCAATGTCAGATTTTGAGTGGATAGCAATAAAATCTGTCGAGTATGCATATTTCTTGTGATCTTCTACTGACTTTACTCTTCTCCACCGTCCACGTCTCAAACAATAAAGTTCATATTCATACTGAATTAAGTAATCGAATAATGTTCCCGTATCTGTACCAAAACGATTAAGATGAGCTTCTATACACTCAAATAGGATAAACAATGGTGGCGAGCTTTCCAACAATGGTTTGAGTCCTAAAAGAGCTTCGTGCTCAGCACCTTCAACATCAATTTTCATCCCATGGATTTTCGGTATAGCAAGATCC
The DNA here is from genome assembly GCA_024277795.1 of Candidatus Zixiibacteriota bacterium. GTDB lineage: Bacteria > Zixibacteria > MSB-5A5 > GN15 > FEB-12 > JAJRUL01. The sequence continues at coordinate 7,008 of JAJRUL010000181.1, read as the reverse complement.
GAGAGTATATCACTCAACCTTATGATAGTAATATCCTCTGGTTCAGAAAATACCCTCTCAGTTTCCAATACTTTCATCGTAGCTTGACCATCGTTGTCCCTATTAACCTGATATATTTTACCTTCACCTGCTTCGCTACCAAGTGCTTCTGGTCGTACCTTAATATTTTCAATGTGATTGAGTTCAATATTACGTTTTATCACATCTCTAAGTTTAGCTTGTGGTTCAAAAGCGACAACCTTGCCTTCGGGACCAACCAAATGAGAGGCTATAAGAGAATACATACCTGCATTGGCACCGACATCGATAAAATTCATGCCAGTTGTTAACAATGTTCGAAGCTTCTTGATGACCCCCTCTTCATAAATACCTCGATAATATAGGAATTTCCCCATATATGTTTGTGGGGCAAAAAACATGCTCAATGGGAAACCTCTGATTTTTCTTTTGGCAAGCGATATTTGAGGTACAGTCGGTCGCAACAAACCCATAAGACGATCAAGGCCCATGAAATGAGGCCATAATGAAAAAACCATATGTGCAATCAGATTTCTCATAGCATATAAATAATAATCATCGGCCTTCTTTGTCAATGATCCAAATAACACACTTGCAATACCGTCTATTTCTTAACAAGAATCTCATTAACCATCCACGAATCGACCGACGCACTTATTAGACCATATCCTTTATCATTCAGAGTAATATGATCGACTGAGAACTCTTGAGATAACAGCCCTTCATTGTTCCTTAGTATCTCCGCAAAATCAATGTACGAGATATTGTTCTGCATAGCCCAAGCTCTAAGCCAGTCATTAAACAATAAAGCAGAGTCTGCCACCGAGTAAGAGCCGTAATGCAATTTTGACCTTGGGGGAATCACTGTTGCAATAATAGGTTTCACATTATTTACATCGGCAATATCAACCATAATATGAACATAGTCTTTCAGTTCCTGAACTGTCTGCTCAGGTCTGAAATTGTAAGAACTTACTTCAATGACAACTGCCTTTGGTTGCAGACGTATTACATCTGGATAGAAGCGTAACGGGAAGCCTGCGACCCGTTGAGAATCTACACCCCTATTAATTGCTTCTATTTCAGGAAAGTACAGATCAAGATCCCAACCAGTCGTCAACTGGGAACCGAGAAAAACAACACGTGGTCGTTCACCGTCAGGTGCTTTGACCATGCTATTTGCTTGCTTATAGATCTCACGCCCTGAAAATTCTGCCATTACCTGATTGTATTTATCGAGAAAATGATTTATATGTGACCGATATTCAAGTGCTTTAATCGCAACATAGAATATCATAAGATTTCCTAACAATGAAGCTATCAAAAGAATCTTTAACGATCTGGTCATACTTTAGAATATCCTTTCATCCCTCACTACAACCTCCGATTTTACAACCAAGATATCAACCATATTTTGCATTTGAATAAATCGACATGCACCATTTTTGAACAATTCTCTGTTCCGTTGCTCACAATAAATACATCTTTAACTTTTCTCAGACCACACAGCACCAAAGCCTCACCGTATACACAAGGATACCAATGCGTTAGAAAGGGTAGCGATTGTTGTTGAATTGGCAAGAAAGGTGCATATACTATTAGTTGGGACGAGCAACAACCTGTCGATTTGAACTGCATATGGTCCAACTCTGTAAATCGGCGAAACGGCCGAATGGATGTACAAGAACTGAACCTGTAACTCTTAGGGAATTGGTGCAGAAATAGTGAAGAAAATAGTACTGCCGATATTGTCGGCTATTGTTTTAATATCATTTTTAGTCGCCTACATGGTATACAAGAGGAATTACCATCTTTGGCTCTATGATTATACGTTCAACTCTCCTGCCATACAGGAGCAGGAAAACGTAACAGATATCATTGTGGTAGTCGTGGACCATTGGGAGCCGGGAGGGAGTATCGACGTTGTCAATTCATGGATGACAGGATACCGCAAATTAGCAAATGCACATATCGATGCTGATGGGGTAAAGCTTCAACATACATTCTACTACCCTATTGAACAATTCCGCGGATATGAAGTTGACTCGTTGGTGGAGCTCTGCCGTTCAGGATATGGTGAAGTTGAAGTGCACCTTCATCACAAAGAAGATAACTCAGAATCTTTACGTTCAATCTTTACTAACGGTATTGACTCATTACGAGCGCACGGTGCGCTTTTAACCCCTGACAGCTCAGTTTATTTCAGTTTTATCCATGGCAACTGGGCACTTGACAACTCACGATCTGATATCAACCTATGTGGAGTCAATGATGAAATATCAATACTTCTCGACCTCGGTTGTTATGCTGACTTTACATTTCCCGCCCTCACTCAAACTGCTCAACCATCGCTGGTCAATAAGATATACTATGCTACAGATGATCCTGAAATGCCAAAATCTCATGATAAAGGGGAAATCAGCCATGTCGGCATTGAAACAACTGATGATATGCTGATGATTTTTGAAGGTCCGATGATGATCGACTGGAGTGATTGGCGATTTAAGACTCATCCAACTTTTGATGATGGAAATCTGTACCCTGACGTACCGACATCTTTTCAACGTTTTGAACTATGGCTAAAGGCCAATATACATGTGAAAGGAAGGCCAAATTGGGTTTTTGTGCGTCCTTTCACCCATGGATCTCGCTTAGGGCATGGGGGTTATGAAGATATCCTCGGATCGAGGATAGATAAAATGCTAACGTTTGTAGAACAGACGTATAATGACGGAAAAAAATACCGATTACACTATATGACAGCCCGTGAGGCCTATAACGTAGTAAAAGCAGCGGAAGCTGGTAAAGACGGCAACCCGCATCAATATCGGAATTTTGTGCTTCCACGGTATTTGTACCCAAATGAGTAGCACACTTAGGAGGATAGATGAAATTATTCTACAGTAGACAGATCAACCTGTTGATCGCAGTTGTTACTTTTGTCATTTTGATTACAGGATCAATCATGGCACGAGTCACAACCATTACCTCTTTGCCGTACACGGCATCTATGACTGGCACAAACTATAGTGATACTGTTGTCATTGCAGGTACGCATCTGACAACAACAGGATCAGGAATACGTGTTACTGGTCATGATATCGTATTTCTGTTTGTAAATGATACAATCACCTTTGGTACTGATAACGGCAACGGCTACTACGGAATCAATATGGACAACTCTTCTTACAACATTAAAGTTGTCGGTGGATTTATCAATCATGGTGGTACTGGTGATCGTAATACTGCAATGCTACTTGTTGGTGTTAATGATCTGTTGGTTCAGGGAACAGATATGAGAATAGCAGGAACAAATGGTCATTGTTTGTTCACTCCCTCGATAGGGCCACCCTCTAATTACAATGTCGAAATCGATGGCGGACATTATAGAAGTGATGTCACCGGCTATGACAACCGCTGTAACTATGACGGAGCCGCAATTAATATCGGTTCTACATTTGCTGGTTACGGAGATTACCATTATAAAGTCCATGGTATAAGACTTATAACAGGACCTTCTCAGGGGCTTGCAATCGGAGGGCGCGCAGGAGGGAATGATGCATTTGTTGAAGTATATGCCTGTACCCTTCAATCTGATGCCCGCAACGCAACTTACCCTTCCCCTTCAGGAACTTGTTTATCAGCAGCAAATCCGTATCAGATATTAGGCGTATATCTAGCTCCTGGAAGTTCTATTCATGATAACGTGATTACCTCGGGCTCACAATACGGTGGGTCAAGAGGGATAATAATTGAAACGTGTGCTGGTACACCAGATAATCCTGTGCGAGTATACAACAACTATGTCGATGTCCATGAAGGCCCCAATGTCGAAGCTCCTGAGGGGAACGTCCAAGTACTTAGAATGCGATTTGGTAATGCTAACGTGCATGTGTATAACAACACATTTATCGGAACAGGTGGAATCGGTGTTGGATCAAGTTATGGACAACAGGTAACCGTATTTCGAATTACCTCTACAGATGAAGAAGGACATATCCCAGACCACGGTATCATCGTAGAAAATAATATTTTTAGAGCCAAAGCACTTACTGCAGGTGTCAATGCAATTGCCGGTGCATTCGAAAGTTTTCCAGCACGCGGGAATATCTTCCGCAACAATCGTTTTGAATCAGTAGGACAAATCTTAGCGTATGGTGAAAACAATTATGGAGCGAACGGTATTACACTCATCGGTGACACACTCGTTCGTTTACAGCCGACAACTAACCCGGTAACGGCTACTATCGGGTGGAGATCTTACTTCACATCTTCAGATGACACATTACGAGATATCACCTATTTGGGCGGAGCTTCAGAAGATGATATTGTATTTGGAGCAAGTGGGTCGAACTACCGCCTTCAAAGGACATTGAGGATCAAAGTCGTAGGTAGTAATGGACTTCCAGTAGGAGGGACGAACATCACGGTAACCAATGGTTACGGACAAATTGTTGCCTCTGGCCAAACCAACGAATTTGGTCGAATTAACCCAATTGTCAGCTATCGGTTCGCTCAAGACCCGGGTGCTGATTCTTTGTCATACAATAACTTTGTAATAGTTGCTATCCGTGGATCAGACAGTGCCCAATTAAGCCTTGTAGTACAATCTGGTTCAGCCGACCCATTGCTTACCCTAACAAACACTTTAGGATCAGACCCGGGTGGTGACGGTATAGGACCAGCAGACATTGGTGATCTCAATGCAAATCCGGGGCAAAGCAACGGTACAATTAACCTCACGTGGACAGCTACGGGTGATGATTCTACAATCGGAACGGCATCTTTGTATGAGATACGCTATTCAACTCAACCGATCAACTCGACCAATTTCCCCTCTGCGACACAAGCTTCAGGAATACCATTCCCGGCACCTCCAGGAACGTCTGAGAGCTTCACGATATCAGGTCTTGGATTAGGTCAATTGTACTATATCGCAATCAAGGTATTTGATGATGTTGGTAATGCCTCAAACATCTCTAATGTCGCCACATCATACTCTGCGGGAATTGAGGCACCAACAACCGTTCAAACAAGTGTGAACTCTTCGGCTGGTTCGGTCTCTATGACTGCAAGTGAAGTTTCATCTTATCAACCGATCCATTATCAGTTTGCTGTTGATGATAATGTTACTTTTCAGTCTCCACAGTTTCAAAATGGAACAGTAGGCACAGGACAAGTTACAGCCGTCCAATCGGGACTAATTCATCAACAGAATTATTTTTGGAAATGCAGAGCTATTTCTGACAACCTAAGCGATACGAGTGATTGGTCATCGATTGCTTATTTTACTGTGAATACAAGACCATCAGCACCTTCAGTAGCCTCTCCAGCGATAGGTGACACCATAACATCGGCACCTGTAACATTTGCTGTCAACAATGGTACTGATGCTGACAGTGATGCTTTGCTGTACAATTTTTATGTCTCATCAGATGTAAATTTCACACAAGTTTTAGATTCTTTTGTAAATGTTCCTGAAGGAGGCGGGCAGACTTCAGTTCTTTTGTCTAACTTCTTCCCTATTTCAGGTAATCAATACTGGTGGCGATGTCGTACATATGATGGCGCTCAGTTTTCAGATTATTCAACGACAGCCTCCTTTATTTATGTAAACCTCTCAGCAGGGAATAATTGTGAAACACCACCATCGACTCCTGCTCTAATCAGCCCTTCGAATGGAGCTTCTACAGGTACTCTTACACCGACATTGTGTGTCACCAATGCTATTCCTTCCGGAACATGCACAGATGCTCAAAGCTATATTTTTGAGATATACTATGATGCCTCTCTTACACTCCCTGCTATTTCACCATCTACAATAGTTGAGGGTTCATCAAACACCTGTTTTACAGTCGGGACCAATCTGCCTGCTGGCAGACTGTTCTGGTGGCGTGCACGAGCGACAAATGGAACATCATCGTCAAACTGGTCGGGGCCATATAGTTTCTCAACACCGAATACTCCCCCTCCTACACCTATCCTTAGCAGTCCAATCAACGGTGATACTGTTGCCTCAGTCGCTCCACCGTTTTCCATAAACCCTGGGACTGATACAGAAGGTACGCCTATTACTTGTTATGTTGAGATATCAACAACGACGACCTTTTCAACTCTTACTGCAAGCGGACAGGTTGTCTCTGTTGGAGATCCTGTTGTTTGGGTGCCGGGTGATGCTTTGAACAATGCAACTCATTATTATTGGCGAGTTCGATCATCTGACCAGATCGCATACTCATCATACAGTACGACAGAATCATTCTTCGTCTCGGTAGTAGGCAACTCTCCTCCATCGGCACCAATTGTTCAAACTCCTGCCCCAGGATCTACAGTCGATACAGCGTATCCAACCTTGACTGTGCTCAACGGTACAGATACTGATAGCGACAGCTTAACATACTTGTTTGAACTGTATAACCAAACTGTTGACACGCTTCTTGCCTCCGGGTTTGTAAATGAAGGTGTCTCAAGTAGTGCCTGGACAGTTCCAGTACAACTGACCAATGGTGCTACCTATCGTTGGCGTGCACGTTCTTTTGACAGTCAAGAGTATTCACCTTGGATGTCTTTGGCAGAGTTCACTGTTTCTATCCAAGTAGCAGGAAACAACCCTCCATCAATACCTACTCATCACTACCCCCAAGATGGGGCAGTTGTCGGAGCAGATCCTGTTACACTCTCAATCAATAACTCGTTTGACCCTGAGAATGATCAACTCTGGTATGATTTTTTTCTCTTTGGTGATTCAAACATGACTCAGTTGATTGAGACCAAGTTTGATATTCCTGAAACAGCAGGACAGACCTTTGCACAAATGGACTTCATTCCAGAAGAAGGTCGCACCTATTGGTGGCGTGCAAGAGCAAAAGACAGTTACAACATAACTGCACCATCAACTCAAACATCATTCATATGGTCGGCACTGGCAACGGGTGGTGAGGATTATGTAGCATTAACAGTCGGCCCCAGCAACGGCCAAATAGTCAAAAC
>JAJRUL010000013.1 GCA_024277795.1 Candidatus Zixiibacteriota bacterium | reverse complement strand
ACTTTGGTACCATCTTCAAACTCACCGTTTTTCATTTTTTCAAAAAGATCGAGATTTTCTTCAACAGAGCGGTCACGGTGCGGGGATGGTTTGCCCGGTTCAGTCAGGGTTCCTCGATATTCCCGGATTTCATCAGCTGAGAGATCGTCGACATAAGCGTCACCACTTTTTATCAACTGAAGAGCAAAATCATAGAGTTTGTCAAAATAGTCTGAAGCGAAGAACAGACGATCTTCCCAGTCAAATCCGAGCCACTTGATGTCTTCCTGGATAGCCTCGACAAATTCATCTTCTTCCTTAGTAGGATTGGTATCATCGAAACGAAGATTACATTTTCCGCCAAACAGTTCTGCCATACTGAAGTCAATCCATATTGCTTTGGCATGACCGATATGCAGGTAGCCGTTCGGCTCTGGGGGGAAGCGGGTTTGTATGGTCGTATGCTTGCCGTTAGCTATATCCTCTTCGATTATTGTGCGAATGAAATTACTATGTATGGTCTCGTCAGCCATTGCTCATTACCTTTCTCAGAGTATCAGACCGAATATCAAATAATGGCATAATGTAATGCAGTGACCCAACGAAAGCTATTCAAAATGTTATGATCCTATTTTGTTGTGCAGTTTTTGCTGATCTTCTGCTTTTCAATTTCTATTATGGGCGGAATATGCTATATTCCCCTCTGGAGGACTGAGAAGCTATATGTTGGCTTGTAAGACGATAGCAACACTATTTTTTTTGACTGTATATGTATTGATCTTTGCAGTTGTACCAAATGCTGTTGCTCAGGATTCCGGACTGGTGAGAGTGCAGGTTGATCTTGACGGGACATCAGTTAGTATCAATGGTTCAGAGATTAGCCAAGATTCATTTGGTAACAGTTTGGAAGCTAAGCAATGGTTTATCCTCAAGCTTCCTGTTGGTGAGTATAGATTTGTACTGTCTCATATTGAGTATTCACCATTTAAAGAGTTAGTCACGGTTTATAAAGACCGAGTTACCAATCTCCATCGTTTTTTTGTCGATACGGAAAAAGCAGTACCTGTCGATACTTTGCCTGAAGTTGTCTCTATTGTTAAAGTGTTGACTGATCCGGACAGTGCTGTGGTTGTTCTTGACGGAACTGCTGACACATTACTTGCACCTTGCGAGGTTGAGTTGTCGATCGGGAAACATGAATTAAGCGCACTTTCGGATGGATTTGAAGAATTATCACATCAGTTAAATATAACTGGTGCTGATCCTGTAACATTGCTTTTTAATCTTGAATTTCAACAACCTGAAAGACTAACGGCTGAAGATTTAGGATTAGTTAAAGAACAACCTATCATATTAGGTCGAGAAGAAGAAGCGACAATGATCAAGGCAAAATACAATTCTTTGGCAGAGTCTTTTGCTATTATACCGTTAGGGCAGGGCTTGCTCGCTCGCTTTGTTATGGGAGATGATGTGTCCAAGGAATCGAATGCTCTTATTATCAGTGGTGTATTGCTAACTGGCGGGGCCTATTTACTGGGTAAAGTTCTTTCAGAGCGAAAACTTCGAGAAATACAGGCGTTTAATGAAGTTGCAATTCGAAAGAATATTGAAATTAAAGAGGGGAACAAGGTGATCGATAAGCTAGTAGATGAGCAAAATGCCACTTTGATAGCAAAATGGCTTAGTGACAATCGAGATCGCGGTCGAGTTATCGTTCAGACAAAATAAAGCCCAATAAGACCTAGCTTCATGCAACAAATATGGATAGTCAATTTCGTTTAGCCGATGACTATGGTCCGTCGACTGTACCAGCATTAGAATCAGTATAGTGCACACCATGACAACTGGTACATCTTACTTCACCACCTGCCCCCAGGACAAAATCGTTCGTAGTATTGCCATCTGATGGTTGAGGATTTGCATCAACATCAAGTGGGGGATTGTGCCAACCAGTACCAGACGGAAGAGCGATATTGGTAGGGTGTGAGAGCGTATTACCTGTATATGTCTTGACAGAAGCAATGTCACGTGAACGATGGCAATCAAGGCAGAGTGCGTCTGCGGAGTTATCAAGTCTCAAGAAAGGGGAAACGGTGTTGCTATGAGGGTCATGGCATGTAGCACAGGTGATCCTTCCGCTTGAGGATATATGGTCCAAGAGTACTGGGATCTGCGGTTGATTGGCACCGCGGATAACATTTGCCGTATCGACATTCCATGCATGTGAAGTTCCTGTCTGTCCTGGGATCGCTCTTTCAGATGATGAGAAACTTTTGGTCATACCTGCCCACCCGCCCGGTGTATGGCATGAGAGGCAAAGGGTGGAGACAAGGGAGTCTGTTGCATTGACTAATATATCTCCAAGAGTGCCGTGTGAAATATGACACTGTTCACAGTTGATTGATGCCGTAGTTCCGTGCGGATCATCGGTCGCATTAACTATAGGAATACAAACGAGGATCAATAGGATTAAAAATATATAACGTATTTGTTTCATCGTACTAATACCATCTTTTTGGTTTCGCTCTTATCGTCTGCAGTCAGTCGATAGAAGTATATTCCTGACGCAACCGAAGTTCCTTGTTTGTCGTGACCATCCCAAATGATTTCATGATATCCCGCAGTTTGTTGAGTCGATTTGTAGGTTTGCACTTTCTGCCCTAACAGGTTGTAGATGGTTAATTCTACATCGCTCGTGATAGGTAGTGTAAAGCCGATTACAGTTTCGGGATTGAACGGGTTGGGGTAGTTTTGTTCCAACTCAAAACTCAGTGGGAGAGTCGATGTTTGGAAATATCTCATTGTTGTCCAACTTCCAACATCAACTGCCGATCGTGCCCTGACATGCCAGGCATAACCTGTTTTGTAAGCAAGCTGTTCTTCGGGTGTCCATTCAGCTGTCAATGCCGAAGGATTGCCGTTTTGTTCTGTTGTTCCTTTCGGAGGCAGATTTTGGATCGTGCGAACGGGTAGAGTTGTGTCGTCTGCGGTAAAGATTTCAAAGTCAAAGCCAGTAATAGCAGAGCCTGCGATATTTTGTTCTGCATAAGCGACAAAGCGTAGCTGTTCTACCGCCAAAGTATCGTAGTCATTTGGAAATGCAAGCTGAGTAGCGAGAGCAGAAGTTGTTTCGTCAGTTACGGTGACATGCATTATCTGGATATTTCTTCCTTCAGTTGATGCGACGTATAGAACTCCTGTATTATCAATTGCAATGCCCGTTGGCATATTAAGTGGAAGTTGCTCCTGAGTAGTAACATTGCCGACATAGTTTCCAGTTGCATTGAAAACCAAGATGCGTCCCTGATATCTGTCAGTGACAAATATGTTTCCTGTTGGACCGACTGATAGCTCTCCCGCACGAGTGACTTGGTTTGGATCACTTCCAAATGAACAGAAACTCTGTACAAACTGACCGCTATGAGTCATTCTCCAGATAAAGGAGTTTGTTTGGTCAATGACGTAGAATGAATTAGTAGATCTGTTATAGACAAAACTCATTGGAGTTTTCATACTTATGCCTGATGTATTTACAAGAGGAATTGTGGCAACCTGTATGAGCGAAGCATCAAAGTGTACAATTGCTTTCAAGTCGGCATCAAGCACGTAGAGTTGGTCGTTATCAAGAACAAGATCAACGGGATTTTTGAGGCCTGATGTCTCATCAAGCAAAACTCTTTGAGTCTTGAGGATAGGGTCAACCTCTACTATTGTTCTGTTCTTCCTATCACAAAATAAGAATTCAGTATTATCGTATCGGATGAGACCGAGGGCATTCCCGTCAATGTTGATCGTTTGCTGTAGTTGCCCATCAACAGTAAAGACAGTTATCCTTTTGCTGAATGGTTCAAGGATCGCTATTTGCTCGGCATCAACATAAACTGCCGTCGGAGCAAACAAGTTATCCGCAATTGTACCAACATAGGTTACATCGACAGAGGCATTGACTCCTACTCCGATTGTAAGAAGAAGAAAGATCAGACAAAGTATACGGTTGTAAAATAATTTCATATTGATCACCTACCTGTTAATATTTCTCTGGGCTATGAGACCGTCCGTGGCAGGTTAAGTAGCATTCCCCTGTACCATTTCCGAAAGAACGATACATCGTCAGACCAGTTGCCTGATCTCTGGTAACGGCTTTGGGGTTGAACTCTATTAAATTAAGGTTATTTCTTGATGCATGAGAGGCATGACAGGTATAGCAAGAAGTACCAGGAATGTTTTTTAGTGCATTACCTTCTATATGTTCGCGATGTAAAGGAAAACTCTCATTGCTTAGAATACTTACCCTGTAATGACAGGAGTAACAAAACTGGTACGCGTACGCTGATTCATTAGCAACAACGTCAGTATCATAATTGCCACTCAATAAGTAGCGATTGTTCGATCCGTGTGGTCCTTTAGGAGCGTCGGGATCGTCAGATTTATGACAGTCGCTACAGGTCATTGTACTGCCCTGTGCTGTTGCCTGAGATAGACTTGGCAACCTTGCACCGTTGGAGCTTCGAGTAACAGGATGCTGTGATCGGACACTCACAGAAAATTCAGTACGGAGATTTCGCACATCTCGAGTCACACCAGTCTGTTCAGAGTGACACTTCAAACAGATCTCATATTCATACAAACTTTTTTCAAGGTACTGCCCGGACAGACTGTACCCTGAAACATCGAATCGTTGTATTGTTGAAGCTTGTCCTCTCTGGTGCGGGCTATGACAATCAACGCACTCTGCATGGTTGTTTGAAGCACCTTCAAATGAGGGGAGACGTTCTGTCGGTGAGTGTCCGACACCATCTTCGACTGGGTGCCTATATGGCTTCAGAGTCTCACGTTCGACATCAGATAATTGTGAATTGGGGGCTAGTTTTCCTGCAGAGACCATAGCTGATCTCTTGTCATCTGAGCCGTGACATTGAAAACAGAGGTCTTCTTCAGCTACTTTGAGCATAGGTTGGCGTGACATACCGTGTCCGACATGACATGACCCACAACCTTCCAAGAGAAGTGGGCTATCAACATGACCTTGTGCGGTGCTCGTGATGAGCCATGACAAGGCAACTAATATCAAACACGCGATATATGATACGCAACGGTTTAGTATTCGTGACATACCAGGCAGACCTCACTAAATGTTGTTTTCTTCCAGAATGGGTACTTCGTTGAGCTAGATCCGTGAGGGTCATGGCATGAAGTACATTGTACATAACCGTCAGCATCTGTTCCCACTTGTCCTTCAGGGTCTTGTGGAGGCCATCGAAGATTGTTATCCACTAAGGCGATATTTTGTTCATATTTGACCGATACGGGATGGGTACCTGTGAGATCGGTACCGATATGACTACTTCGGCTTTGTGGAATCTGTCCTGAGGCATCAACATTATTCATAGGGATAGGTTGACTCAGGCCACGAATAGCACCAACGGCTATTGTTCCGTCATGGCAAGACAGGCACAGTTTTGTTGCACCATTCGGTTGTTCTGTACGTGAATTCATTGTTGATCGTTGATAGGTTGTAAATTTGCCTGTAGTTGTTGTCTCGTGGTTCCATAGCGGTCCCTCTGTAGAAGCGTTGTGGCTACTGTGGCAGAAGATACAGACCCGTGTTTCAGATCCTGACTTTATCTCCCCTCGCCCTGACACCGAGAGGTTGTGTTTGCTGTCAACCACTGATGAACGATTTGTTGATGCGGCGAAGGTGGTAGATCCAAGAAGCATGGCCACCAAGAGCCAAGTCATCGATCGTTTCATTTCGTTCCTCCGAGGTAATGTAGTATCTGGATACGATTATTAAATGTATCTGCAATATAAATAGTGTCATTAGTAATATTTATTCCAGCCGGTGACCAGAATTGCCCCGACTCTTGACCGCCTCCACCAATTACAAGAAGCAAGTCACCTGCGGTGTCGAAAACCTGGACATTATCAAAGAGATTATCAACGACATATATATGTTTATAACTGTCTACAGCCACACCTTTGGGTCGAGAAAACGCGCCCGGTCCGTCTCCCTCGGCACCAAAAGATGAAAGTAGTTGTCCTGATGCATCAAGAGTCTTGATGCTATAATTCAGAGCGTCATTGATTAAGAGTCTGCTTGAATCAAGTGAGGTCGCAAAGGTAGGGAAGTTGAACCCGGATTCTGTTTCGTCTCCATCTCCGATTGTTTGTATATAATTGCCGTTTAAGTCGAATTGCTTTAAGCTATGATCCTTTGTGTCGACGACATAGAGGCTCTCACCTGATTCGTTGATAACTGATATTCCCGTTGGTCGTTTAATTCCTGATTTGATCAGAGGCTCGAGCACTCCATCAATTAGGCGATAGACAGCTTTGGACTGACTATCTGTAAGGTAGAGGATACCACTTCGATCAGTACAAAGAGAGATCGGTTGACCAAGTGGCAGTTCCTCACAGGTATAGAATTGGTAGTCGTGATCAATGAGAGATATCTCTATTAATGCAGGGATATTTTGGCAGGTAAGATAGAGCCGATCACCCTGAACTAACAGATCGAAGGGGAGGGATATTTTATCAAACTCTCCTGAGCCACTGACAAAACGTTTTAGTTTTCCGAAAATAGTCGATTTTGGTGAAAGCTCATCGCACCGTATTTCATCTATATAGGCGACTCTCGGTTGATCGGGGGGAGAGGGCCATACGGGCCCATTCGATGTTGCCATTGTCAATGGATTCGCAATAAGTGCGACAATGAATATGTAATGAGCTTTCTTCATCATAGTTTCATCAAAGAGCAAAATGCCTTGAAATTTTACCAAGCACTTCGTGGAGACTGAACTTTTCAGTGAGAAGCGATTCTCTACGATACGAATAGGATAGCGTGAATGTAATCTGCCTGAATCTATAGCTTGTTTTGGTTTCTACAGATGTCTGTACTTGTTTAGGCAGACCTTCCAGTTCTCGAGTTTCCGATAATAGGATAGCCTTTAACGGTATTTTATATCGTGGAATAGTTGCGTTAAGCATCGCACTAAATCGGGATATGGTCGCCCCTTTTTGTGAGATGACACCATAGGCTACTCCTAGTGAAGCCCAATCAATTGGTGAGCTTTGCACATCGATTTTGTACAATATTCTGTTTTCATCTTCTCGATTGATCGTCGAGGTGTCATGGGTAGAATCTTTTGAAGTACCACCGTAGCTTTCCCTTTGGAAGGCTGACATTGCAGTTACTTTTAGTCTTTGGCTAAACTTTCGTGTGATCGAAACATCAATCAAGTAACGCCCAATCGTATTTGAGCCAGCCTCATGGCCTCTTCTTCTCCAGCCGTACTGGGATTTGAACTTTAATGTCCCAACATAAGACAACTCTCTGATTTCTCCTGCAAGACCTATTTTGGTTTCTACTTCATTTGCCTTAAGGTCAGGATTTTTCCTGATGTTGTAGCTGTACTTCAGTTGTGCTTTTGGTTCGAGCTTGACTCGCCTAAAGCGAAAGCTCATTTTGTTTGTAAGGTCAGTGCTATACTGATCCGAAGAGTACCCTCTGTTATCTGAAAGCAATGTAGCTGTGTTTTTCAGGTCAGCCGTGTATTTCCACTTATTGACTGGGTACGTGATTCGGTTTGAAAACAGGTTAGTCGTGCTCGTCAGATCATCAACATCTGTTTTTGTGCCGATTTGAGAGAAAGAGTGGCTGAACGATACTGATGGTCCTCTTCTTTGTAGCCAGTAATACGATGTTCGGTGCATAAACGAGCTATTCAATTGAGAAGAAATATCTGTTATATCTGCCTTGTTTCTTGTCCAAGTTGTCAGCCCGGTTATTTTTTGGTTCTTTGAGAGATCATAGGTAAGATTGTTTGAAAAAGTAGATTGGATAATGTTCATTCGTTGTACTTTTTCATCACTATCACTATACTCAAAAAACGCCTCACCTGTCAGTTTCTCTTTGTCACCATATTGTACCATACTACTTGCGACAGTAGTAGTCTGTTCAAGATCATTAGGGGTTGCAGGATTGATGTATAGAATCTTCCATAGCATATTTGCGTGGACTGTGACATTGTTATTACTGTAATGATTGTATTTGAATGGGTATACATCTATCGTATGCAATCCTGAATCTACTTGAACAGAGATTGAACCACCGGGGGAGAGCGTATCGATCAAGCCAAGATCAATAAATATAATCGCTGAATCATCGAGCATTGAGTTAATAATGTCGATAGTGTGGACTGCTTCAATTGGGTTATATCTGTAGTTTACATATTCAATCCAAATATCACGATCTTCAGCAAAATCATAATTACGATTGACAACGGTATTGCTTTGTTTGTATTCCGTCGTAACATTGTAATTATTGTTTGAGGCATATTTCCACATCATCCCGCGATCTTTAATCTCGGTTTGATATCGTCGAACGACTGCAAGCTCTGGTTGCAGGAGATTTGTTTGGATTCGATTATTCGCTTCGTAGCGAAGAGTATAATCTTTTGCTTTGCTGACATATACCTCGAGTGGATAAGTCCGTTGTGGAAAAAGTGATACTGAGAGATTGTATTTGTTCAGTGCAGGTTTGATATACGTATCAGTAGAGTTGTCGTCAGTGCTCACTTGATAGTATGTGCCGTAGAGTGAAGTTGAGAGTGCATAGTTCGCAAGGTTACTATTGTAAATCGGTCCTGATCCATTGAAATTCAAGAAATGGTTTGAAAAACTACGGGTAACTGAAAAGTCGCGTACGGTATCGACCAACGACTTATCAAATGCGAAGTTTTGCATATCAACACCAATTTCACCGCTGTAATGCTGGTTTGCAGAGATACGACTAGGAGTAACACCGACAAGTGTCAGGCTCGCAATCAGCAACAGTGCATAACTCAACTTCTTTTGCATATTATATCTCATCACTTTGAATGGCACCTTGCACAAAGTGCCGAACCGGCATTTGATTCAACTAGAAAATTTGAATACGTGTTATCATGTGGGTTATGACAAGAAGTACACTCAACATACAGACCTTCATCAAGAAGTTTGTCCGGGTATGCTTGAGGATTTCCTGTTTTACTCTTGAAGTCAGGATCTTTTGTCGCATCATACGTAATACCGACTGGATGATCATCGGAGAGATCAGTTCCAACGAATGCACCTGAACTTGAAGTCAATTTACCAGTAGCATCAAGAGCTGCTCCGCCTGGTGACCCATAAGAACCAGCTGCTTCAGGCCCAGGGACGTTATTAAGCGAATTGACTGCAATTGTTCCATCATGACATGAAAGGCATACTAACGACCCATTGTGGGGTGTAGCTGACTGTGTCATATCTATAGTAGGGGATGTGTACATTGTGTACGGTTGCAGGTCATTTGTCTCGTGGTTCCACAAAGGACTTTGCGATCCCGCATTGTGTGCGGTGTGGCAGAAAGCACATACCTGTTGGGTGCCCCAGAAAAATGCGTTGGGGCTGTATGTGGCCGATGTGAAGTTGTGTTTTGTTTGTTCGACTCCCGCATGTGCCGTCATTACGATGAGCAAGAGTACAAAAAGTGGAAATATTAGCTTATACGTTTTCATCCTACCTCCTGACTGTCAATTTGTCGCTAGATACCGAAACTTCTGTATCCGGCGATTTATTGAATCAGCGACATAGATTACATTTTCTTTCGTTATACATATCCCGGCCGGCAGTCTGAATTGTCCTGCCTTAATACCGAGCGATCCAAATCTCATGAGTAAATCACCTCTGCGGTTGTACACTTGTACATTGTTGCGAATAGCATCAGTAACATAAAGTTGTCCTTCTGAGTCGATCGCAATTGATCGAGGACGAGCCATTGTCCCGACCCCTTGTCGAGTCGGCCCGAAACTAAACAGATATTGTCCTGTTGTGTCAAAAGCTTGAACTGCAAAATGAAATGCATCAACAACGTAGATCGTATCCCCTTCGTTAATCGCAATTCCCAGAGGATGGTAGAATTGGCCCTGTTCATCACCACGACCTCCGAATGAACGGAGGAAAGTACCATCCTGAGAAAAAACTTTCACTTCGTGTAAGCGAGAATCCACAACATACAACTCCGGTTCAGTTTCGTCAGACAATGCCAATCCAACAGGTGCCACCAACTGGCCGTCTCCACCTATAAAATGGCTGAATTTTAATTCAGAATCAAATACAATTACCTTACTTAGTTTGGTATCGGCAACGTATAGAGAACCATTATCGTCAAGCAAGATATTTACCGGTTCAGCAAGCTCGCCATGCACACCCATCGAGTTGATAAAGCGCACTTTACCTGATGCAAAATCGAGGATAAGTATGCCTTTTTTTGCAGTATCAGCAATGTATATCTTGGATTTACCATCCCATGCGATTCCATATGGTTTGGCAATATCTTGTTCTGGGGAGCGACCGAGGAAGAAATCTCTGATTTTACCCCAAAAACTCCGTTGGAGGTTACGACTTCCCGTTATACTCTCTTCATACACCACACGGGGTTGATTTGGTGGGGGAGGCCATCCTAATTGGTAGTCTTTGCGTGCAGTATGAGTACATCCTGAGAGGATCAACAGAGCCAAAAGAGGCAAGCTAACTATGTACTGAATCTTGTTCATACTTTATCTATCCGGGTGGCATCCAAGGCAAGTATTACCCTGACTGACTCTTAGCATGTGTGCTGTCTCATTTCCGTGTGGATTGTGACAAGAGAGACACTCCAGAGTACCTCTGTCTGTCAATTGCAGGTCTTTCATCAATGGTCTTTTCGGCTCAACGTTGTATGGGTGGCGATGAAATGCCATCCCTTCCTTGGTCGTTCCATGACACTTCAGGCAGAGATCTTCTGATCGTTGGACAAGGACCCATTTGTTATTCGTAGCATGAGGATCATGGCATGAGCTACACCGACCATCACGGAAAGGTTGGTGTAATACTTTAGATTTTAATTGATCTTCGATGTCGTTATGACATGCAGTACAAAGTATTGCCTCAGGTACGTTCAGGTTTTTTTTAAACTCAGTTCCATGAGGGTTGTGGCAAATTGTACAACTACCACCCGCGACAGGTCCATGAACAAACTCCTGTTCAAATTCACCGATTTTATCTTTGTGGCACTTGTAGCATGGATTCTCATCAGAATATGTACCTGTTTGTACTACTGTTAGCTCCGGAGTTAGTGTATGACAGAAGATGCAGGCGCGTTTATCATTTTTGATATGCGTACGAAAAGTAACCTTTGAATCAGCATGACAACTAAAACAAGTTTCATCATCTTCAAGTGCAATAGTATTTTGGCTATGAGGTAGTGTAGAATCATGGCATGAGAGGCATGCTTTGGGTGCATCATTTACGTGAAATTTGTAATTTGGGAATGATTTTCTATATTTCCTGGCGATGTCGGGACCACTTAGGATTTGTAATTGTAATGGATCATGACCTTCAGTACGTCCGCCGTATACAGGCTGTACTTCTATTTCATTGAGGCCATATCCGAATGAGATGCGTTTGTGAAAGACTGAATCTTTTACAACGACTTCACTAAAGAGCCGTCCATTCAAGTGTAATTCTACCATTGGTGCATCAGTCCTTCCTACTATGTACAGGTGGTCAGATTGTGTGCTTACGCTCATTGCAGGAGCAAGCAACTCAATTGATCCATTTACAATACCCACCTGAGTGGCGAAAGCCAGTAGAAACATGACAAATCTCATGTGCTTTCTCGTCATTACAAGATAGGGCAGGTCCCAAGCAGAGGCCCGGATCCTGCCCTATTACATTATTACAATTCAGGTCTGTTAGTTTGCCGAATGGCAAGCTTGACAGATCTGGTTGTTGCTGTTACCGTCACGCAACAGATAACCACCATCAACCGTCTGGTCACCCAAGCGATGGACGGAGTGGCATGTTTCACACACCATCATATTAGCTGTTGCAGAACCCCAGTCAGCACCGGCATTACCATCTTCATCAATCTGGTTTGCCCATGGTAGTGCAGGGGTGAGTCCAGAGTTGATATTGACATTAGTTGGTACACCAGTAAAGTGAGTGTTACCACCGACAGGAGGAGCACCTGCAGCACCGTGACATGAGACACAGTAGGCAGATTCAGTATTGTCGGCCATCAACAAGTACTTAGGAGGGGTCGGAGCGGTTGACGGGTCATGTACATCATGACATTTGTTACAACCGTTCGTCGGTGTTCCACCTGTTGTTGAAATCGTAGGGTGCTTCCATTCGGTTCCATCGTTAGTAGCTTCTGAATAGTCAAAGACATCAGAGGCAGCAACTTGGCCAGTACCGGAAGCTGCTTTTGGAGGAGCGACACCGTTATGGCATGAGATACAAAATGCACCGTAGTATGCTCCAGGCTGGTTATCAGCTAGGAGGATAGGGTTGGTCAAACCAGGAGGGTTTGTTGTCTGTGGAACTGCACCATGTGGTGTGTGACACTGATTACAAGTGAAAGTACCACCATTTGTAAAGTGAGTTGTTCCAGCAGTGTGATCTCCAAGTCCTTCAGCGCCAGTAAACTGGGTAGCGTCGTGACATGTTTCACAGTGACTACCATTGGTTTGTCCAACGACTAAGAAGCTTCCTGTACCTTCATTGTGCACATCATGACATGCACCATCGCCTGAACAGTCAGCACCAACGTTCTTATGTTGCTCTTTAGCAACATCAAAAACAGTCGTCAAACCTTTAGATGTAACACCACCATCGTGGCATGTGTAACAGAGATCTTGCACACCTGTGAAGGTCCCTGACGGAGTCTGTGCCCACAGCTTGTCACCAAGCGCATTATGTGGGATGTGACAGGCAAAGCAAAGCTTTGAACCGGATCCGGTTAGGTCATGACTTGAACCTGCAACACCAGCAAATGTCATTGCCGGTAATGCAAGGATAGCTACTCCTGTCAAGATTATGATTAGTTTCTTCATAATACCTCTAATACCTCCAATGTTGGAAAGGGTTGTGGGTTTTGTTTTTAAACTTTTCATCTCTATCATCAACCAATCTTGTAAACTTCGACTCTATGCGGAACACGATTGACTACATACAGCCTGCCATCTCTTATGAAAAGACCGCGTGGAGTCATAAACTTGTAACTATCTTCAAGTGTCCCGATTGCAGATTTGACCGTTCCATCCGGAGTGAATTTTTGAATCATACTCGACATACCATCAGAAACCCAGATATTACCAGTATCATCGATTGTGATTGCTTTTGGACGTGCGAAAGTCCCCGCGGATTGCCCTACTTGGCCAAAAGTATGAACAAACTCTCCATCCATATTGATCTGCTGGATGCGACAGTTTATGACATCAACAACACAGATGATGTTGTCTTTGGTTACAGTAACTTCATCAGGATACAACAACTGATCTTTACCCATTCCTTGCGTACCTGCAGACATCAGAATCTTGCCGTCGGCACTAACTAAGAGAACCCGATGATTTCCTGTGTCTGTCAGAACCATTTTACCGTCATCGAGTACATAAATACCATTGGCGCGAAGTTCCTCTTTTCCGTCACCAGTATTGACTGTGATGCGACGAATAAATGTGCCATCAGCTTTGAATACTTGGATATCATGATTCTTAATGTCAGTTACATAAACTTGGTCTTGTCTATCAATAAACAGAGTGAAAGGGAGGGAAAAGGATGAGGGAGAAGGGTGATCAAGTTCGTCATCGTGTGTTTTTTCACCGAAAGCAAATTTGAATGATCCATCCGGTGCATAAACACATATACGCTGATTGAGCGCATCGGTAACGTATATATCACCAAGAGAGTTGACAAAAACATCAGCAGGTTGGTTTAAGTCTCCTTCTGAGCCTGCTGTAGTCATGTTGAAAAGAAGCTGAAGAGAAACCGGCTCAAGCTCTATCTTGTGTTCTGTTTTCAAAAGCTCTTCTTGTTCGGCTAGTGAGATACCGAATTTAAGACTGCGTTCTTCAGAGTATTCAGTTTCCTCAAAATCTTGATTAAGGGCAGTAACAACGTAATAGTAGGTTTCTCCCTTTATGAGCCCATCTTTATCTGCATATCGTGAGGTTTGTGAATTTCCAACCACTTCATAACCTGATCCAGAGGTTGCTGAGCGGTAGATATTATATGCAAACGCAGTCGGAACCGGATCCCAGTTCAGATATATTTTGTCCTGATCCAGTCGTAGTCCTGACCACGTCGGGGGGAGGAAGTCGCCTTTTTCCGATGCAGGGATAGTAACGGTTTTTTCGTTTGAAAAAAGTTCTCCATCATCACCTGCGATACCTATTCTATATGAATATGTTTCACCATCGGAGAAACTTGTATCAAAGAAGCCAGTTTTACTTGTTGTAGTGATCTTTTCCCAGTCTCCCGTAGATCCTTTACGGTAGACGTTGTATTCAGATGCACCAGCTGCTTTTTGCCACTTGAGGCCAACCTTTCCTTTGACAAAAAAGGCACCTACCAGTTTTGGAGCACCTCCAGCAAGAACCATTGCAGTTGAAAGAACTCCTGCAATGATTAAACCGATCAATCCTGCTCTTAGTTTAGTATTCAAAAACATTACTGACCACCTTCGCTTATTATCTGGTTTTTGTCCAGTTTACCCGGGAAGGAGGACGCCCGGAGTTTCTCCGAGGTAAACATATGCTTGTTATAATTTTCACAAAATATAGCAAAAAGTTTATCGTTTTCAAAACGAAAAGTTGTTCGGGGTTGTTGAACTGCGGAACACTTACCAAAAGATTGAATGTATTGGTTGTGATCATTGATTGTGAAAATTCTCTCAAACACGATTCCAATATCTCCTATCTTCCTGTTTTTCCTTCTGTTGCCTTAGTTTAAGGTATGTGGCTAATGACAAAACCATGACAACATTGTGAATAATGTAACATTTACAGTAGATTTGTCAAGGCAGAATCCACATAAAACATACCATTATTCGTCTTTTTCCTTCATTATATATAATATCTGTGATATAGCCTTCTTTCCTCACTATTTTCGACCGAAAAGAGTATAACTTTACATACTAGACAACTGCTTTCTATATCACTTATCTGCATATTAAGCAATTGTTAGTCCAAAGCAAACAAGCAGTCCTAATTAGTGTTATATTGCTGTTATATAACAACTTAATACGTTTAGTTCTTGTGGATGGGAGCACAGAGTTGCATACTTGATGATTGTGCCTGATTAGCGGATAGAGTAGCCCAAAACAAAAAAACGACCTCCGTGATTAACAGAGGTCGTATGCCATTTTCAAAGTTACAGAAAAAGTTGTATCTATCGCATCGTTTTCAGAAAAAATTGACTGGCGGAAGCATGAGGAGAATGGCAGGTTACACATATTAACTGACCATTTTCCAACGGCTTATGGTCTCCTGTAGGCTCTGGTTCATCATGGCAAGCTAGGCAGACTTCTGGATTGCGTAATTCTTTACGGGTCTGTCCAGGCTCATGACAAGCATCGCATTCTCGATCAGCAAAGGGTGGATGTTGATTTTCACGAAGAATTTTTTCCTCAGAACTTCCATGAGGATTGTGGCAGTTGGAACAGAATGTTGGTTCCATTCCTCTATGGACTTCGGTAAAGGCCTCATCTTCGATCTCATGACAAGCGGCACAGATTTCGGGTTGATCTGCCTTAGTGAGCTGAACATGCGGAGAGTGGCAATTTCCACAATCTTCTTCGGCCGCGGCATGAGGAAAATCGAGTGCAAGTGCATCTTCAATATCTGAGTGACATGTTAGGCAAAGATCAGGGACACTCTCAACTAGTGGTGATGAACCCTTTTTGAAGTGTGGTGTGTGACAGACGACACAGTCTTCATCATCCAGAACGGAGTGTTGTTTTCCCTCTTTGAGCTGTTGTTTTATGGTCGTATGACATGAGATGCAGAGTTTATCTATATCTTTTTTTAGGAGACTAGCGGATGTAGAGGCATGGCCATCATGGCATCGCTCACATGAAGCCATATCCGTTGCCGAATGTAGTTCGGTCGGTTCATAATCACCTATTATAGAGCTATGGCATGACATACAGACATATCCTGCTGGCATTTGCAGGTTGTTATCAAAGAGTGAACCATGCGGATTATGGCAGGCAACACAATCGTGATTGGCAAATGGGGGGTGGAGACTGCCTTCATACGTGGATGGTGCATCATGACATTCTATACACAGCTCTCCTGCTGGGGCTTTCAAGAGTTGTTTGTTATCAGCACCGTGAGGGCTATGACAAGTAATACAGTAAGGCTCATCCGTTAGTGGGTAATGCAGGTTGTCACTAGGGAGGTCTTCGGCTGTTGAATGACACTCAGAGCATACATCGATAATAAGTCCATTGAATTGGATGTCGTTTGACATTCCATGACTCTTATGGCAGGCTTTGCAGTTGTTATCTTCGAATGGTTTGTGATTGAATTTACCGGAGAGTTTTGCTTTGAATTTTGGATGGCACTCGGTGCAGTTTTTGTCTTTGTCTGCTTTGGCAGAAATATCAGTTGTACCTCCCAAGAGAACTATTGTGACACAAATAAAAGACAATAGAAATCGGGGAAGAGTATGTGTGAATATTAGTTTCATCTTGGTAAACCGTGTGTTTGTTGTGTTATATGTAATGGGAGTGTCATTCATTTTTCTCCTGATCTCTTCTATTTACTCATTTTCATCTGTAACTCTTCATTTGGCAAGAATACTTTCTTTGGAAGATCGACATTATAGTTGATGTTCTTGACCGTAGAACGTGCAACTTCTAACCCCATCGATATATTTACCAAGTGATAGGGGAAATAGAAACCTTGAATCTTACGGTAATCTGAAAGATGATTGATGAAAACAAATTCGCTTTCATCCTGACGAATCATTCCTTCAGATGTTTTGATCAAGTTATCTACAGGATCGATCCCAATTGCCATGAGCAAGCTGTCTTTTTTGTCAAAATAGAGATATTGCAACGAATCACCCGCTCTTACACCGTAGCGTATGGCATCGAATCTTTCCATTTTGATAGCCTGTGGCATTGACAAGGTTAAGAAACTGAATAATTCAGCTTTGTATCGACCACTATTGAGAAACATGAGAGTATCTCGATTTTGAAACCAACAATTTGTTCCGTTTAGAATTCTTTCTTCAAACGTTTTTCCACTTTTACGGGTAATTCTATATCGCCGGCCAGGCATGAGAGATTTCTCTACATCAACAGTATCTCGATTGAGAAATGCTTTCATTGCGTATGTAACACTCAATGAAGATATGTCCTTGAGTTTTTCCATACCACCGTAGGTTGCGATCAACCTCTCGATCAGAGCTTGCCCGTTTGGTGATTTTTCAATAGGTGTGGCCATTGCCCAGAGAGAATCATAATTAAGTTTTGGAACAGCCTTTGCACCGTGCATTGAGTCGAAAGCATGAGCGGTGTTGCCATACATGAGAATGCCAATGATTGCTACTAATAATAACGTCTTTAGTTTTAACATCATAGCGTACCTTCTATAGTTGTTGCACAGAACATGTTTCATGTTCTTGATTGAGTATATATGAAAGTTGAGTAGAAGCCAACTAGGTTTCTTGTCATAGGTCTGGAAAAATGATTTCAAGTGCTGTTCGATATGACTCTGCAGCTTTACTTATATCTCCTGATTGTTCATAAACTCGTCCAATATAATAGTGGATATAGGGGTCACGCATATTGGCTTCACGCGCTTTTGTGAGTGAATCAAGTGCTTCTTCATTGTCTCCCGATTCACTAATACAG
Organism: Candidatus Zixiibacteriota bacterium; assembly: GCA_024277795.1. GTDB lineage: Bacteria > Zixibacteria > MSB-5A5 > GN15 > FEB-12 > JAJRUL01. The sequence continues at coordinate 6,918 of JAJRUL010000013.1, read as the reverse complement.
AGTGACAAATCCAATAAAGCGGGGGTATAATAAGGGTCTCTTTTGAGAGCTTCGGCTAATCGTGCAAGAGCGAGATCAAGGCTGTCCAACAATCGAGTCGCTGTTCCCCATCCTGCCCACGCAGCAACGGAGTTCGTGTCGAGAGTGACCGCCAGTTCGAATTCGTCTAATGCAGACTCGACAGAATCCAGGGCAAGCAGTATTTGTCCTCTTAGATTATGTGGAGCTGAAAAGAGGGAGTCTTTTTTAATAGACATATCCAGGTTAGATAGTGCGCGTTCATACATGTGCTGGTTGGCGAGTTGTATCGCGAGGTGGTAGTAGCGGGAAGCTACATTATCAGGAGTATATCCAGTAATCAATTCAGTATTACTCCCAACCTCCATACCAAGTAAGACACGAATAGAGTCGCTGATGAGATCTCTGGTTGTCAGGGAGTAGCCTGGAGGAGTAAAACGCAAAACACCCTTGGTGTCGAGGATTGCAGTTGACGGTACTGCAATGACTCCGAAACTATAGAATATGTCTAAGTTGTTATCAATTATAACCGGGAAGGGTAGGTCCATCTCAAGGACTAACTTTTCAATTTTCATTTTGCCCGCTGGAGTGACCTTTTGATCATCAACATTGATTGCAATTATTCTCAACGGTTTATCTTCGAATTCTAAAGCGATTTTTTTCAAATCAGCGAGGAGCTTGATTGACCTTTGTGACCAACTAGCCCAAAAAGTGATAATCACCAGATTCTCTTTGCTTAGTTTCTCTGAGGAAACTTTTTCATTCCTAATGAGGTCCATTCCTTCAATTGATGGTGCGGTCATGCCTTCCTGAAGGTAACGAAATGCGGCTGATACTGACGGAACGAACAAGGTGCCCAGGAAAACAACTATTATAATGTATGTCGGGAGTTTGCAATATGAACGTTTATCGATCATTTTGTTCTCTCCCGCCAGATTTCAAGTGCCTTTCTATACTGCTCAACTGCTGATGCAGTATCAGCCTGTGCAGTAAGAAGCATACCTTTAAGGAATAGAGCTTCTGCGTTGTGAGGTTTGATCGCCAACACCTGATCGATAAGTGCCTGTGATTCATCAAGGCGGTTGTCATTAAGCCTCAGGCGAGCTAATAATAACTTCAGTCGTGATGACATTGGTGCCTTTGTAACGCCTGTCGAGAGTTTTTCAACAGCTTGTGTTGTGTCCCCCAGTAAAAGATACGTCTTCCCGAGGTAGTAGTACCCATCGGGGTTTTTAGAATCACAAATCAGTACAGAGTCCAACAATATGACTGCTGATTTGTAGTCACCGTTATCAAGATGTTTGACCGCAGTCTTGAGGTATTGACGGCAGAGTTTGATCGTTTTCCTGCGATCAGCTTTATTGGAATCAGCTGATATCGCAGGTGTAGAGACATTTATCAACAGAAGCAATGCAATAAAACAAGTAACTAGAGTGTGTTTCATTGTCTGCTGTATTCCTTGGGTCCATGACATCCTACGACACATGAACCACCATTCTCAGTCTTGGTATAGGTTACTGGGAGTTCCCAACCTATATTCCCAAACGGGACTGACTTGCGAATATGCTTCGCTTGGTTGGAGGCATGAACCTGATGACATGCACGGCATGATCGTCCTTTGACATCTTTATTGACATGAACAAAATGCAGGTTGACATCCTTGTTTCTAAAATCAGTCAGGGTGGTCGTTTTTTCATCATTGGCTATCTGATGATTATGGCATTCAAAGCATAAGGCGTAGTTTTCTTCGGCAAATGGCTTATAGAATTCTTCAGGGAAGTATTTCCTGAGAATACGATGGTTGTTGCTACCGTGCGGATCATGACAAGCATTGCAGTCTCCCTCTTTGACTGGTCCATGTTTGAATTCCTTATCACTAACGAATTCTTTCATTTCTGTATGACAAGAGAAACATAGATCAGCTTGTGGAAGGGCAAACATGTTTGGGTTGTCAGAGCTATGAGGATTATGACACTTCAAACATTCGCCTTGAGCAACTGGAGGATGCGGATTGGTGACAGTTGCATGTTCTGCGATATCAGTATGACAATTGTAACAGAGGAAAGGTGGGTCGTCAGGTAACATGAATTGTGCTTTACTGGCGTGAGGTTTATGACAACTTGTGCACTTGTCTTCAACTGGCGGGTGGATGTGACGCTTGGTCATCATAGAGACTTGTTCTTTGTGGCACATGAAGCAAAGTTGTTCAGGGCTTTCCCGCAGTTGAAACTCATTGGAGGAAGCATGCGGATTGTGGCATGCATTACAGTCACCTACACCAACAGGACCATGAACAAACTTATCGTTGAAGTCCTCTCGGTCATGGCATCCAAAACAGAGGTCTGAGGCTTTTCCTTTAAGTGTAAAACGATAGTCTGAATCATGGGGATTGTGACAACCGACACAGTTACCATTTGCAACTGGAGTATGGACATAATCTTCGAGCATCATATCCCGTTTTGTTTCATGGCAACCGAAGCAAAGTTCGTCATCTTCTGCAGCTAAAGTAAATGTATGATCTTTATCTTTGACGGGATTATGGCAGACGACACACATACGTGCTCCAACAGGGCCATGGACAAATGGCTTAGTACCAACAGTTGCGTGACATTTAGCAGTTACACACCCTCCATCGGCCTGTGCGCCAGCACTTGAGCCTAAGAGAGAAAAAGCGATGATGTGTCCTATTAACAAAAGCTTATACATTAGTATCCTCCAGAACTGCCTCAATGTTTGTTTCTTCTCTCAACGACTGAAACTATCTATCAAGACCGACAGCGAAAAGTTTGTGAAAAATATAACCAATTTACTTGGTGTGTCAAGAGTACAGTCGTATCCGTCGTCTATGTTGATTTATGTCGACTATGCGTGTTAAATGTTTACAGTGCAATTAGATATATTTGTCTAACGTTGTTTGAACATGACTTTTCAGGTCATGATAATTACATATTGAGAGTACAGGAACGTGTTAGAATAGTATAATATATGTATATTAGTGTTTAGTGATGCAGGCGTGCGATAGCACCGTTTTGGTTTGTAACGAACCAATCAGGTTCATACGGAACGTACTGTTGTTGTGTGGAAAGTAGTTCGTAATATGCCCTTTGACGGTCATGTAACAGTGTAGAGGGTGATTCTAATTCTTTAGTCAGAGCTTTCGGAGAATAGGATGCTCCAAACCGAAGGTGCTCAATGTTGGCAAAGTCTCCTGAGTGAGTCATCCACCAGCTTTTCCATTGATCATGATCGGTTGAGGTTCGTTCAATAGTTGTTTCCTCTTCTTCAATGATCTTACCGTCTGGTCCTTCCCATTTGTCAAAAACAACATGTTGTTCAGTTAAGTCAGCACCAGTCATTAACTGTAAAGCTCTGCCAGAGGCTATTCTTATCGATTCATCGTTTTCTTTGAGCTTCATCAATAGATGGTCTACTGCGAAGCTATCACCAAGAATTCCAAGTGCCTCAATTCCTGTAATAGTATTGGCGACATCGGATTGTAAGAGAATACGGCTGTCAGTTGCAATGCCACATTGTGCTAGATAGACAGGTGCCATTCCATAATCTGATTGAGGGCTGAAGCAGAACGCCTTCAACCAATCACGACCGCTATGGTGTCCGAATGTTGTAAGAGTGAGGGCTGCTTCCATTGCGACGCTCTGATCTGTATGAGTGAGAAGTTTTTCAACATCAGTTAATGCTATCTCATGTCGCAGTCTGCGTACTGACCGTATGACTGCGATAATAACAAGGGGATTATCATCTTTTAATCCTGCTGTGAGAACAACAGGATCCCCTTCGCGTCGATATCCTAATGTTTCTATTGCGAAGGCTTTTAGATCATCTCTTTCATGATTGACTAAGCTCTCGAGTAATGCAGTAATACGCGGGTTTGTCGGGTGTTTTAGGGCATCACTAAAGAGGGATAGAGTATCGGATACAGAGTTTTCCAATGCACTATAGATTGTATTGATAGCTTGTGGCTCTCTTGAGTTTGCCAAAGCAAACAATGCTCCTCGCATTTGATCAGAGTCTCCCTCCTCTAACCATTGTTCAGCTATGATATCGGCTGAGTCGCGTCCTATTACAGTTCCGTGAACATGTGCTAACAAGCGTTGTTCGAAATCACCAATTAAGGGCCACGGTACTTCAGGGTCATAGAGAAGCTCCAGACGCTGAGCCAGCAGGTACTCGATTTCCTCGAGGTGGTCAGTATATAATTTACGGCTGAATTCTGAATATACAGGTGCTGTTACGTCGTTCAAACCGTTTCTCTCAGTCAAAGCCAACATTGTCTTAGTTGTTTTCCATATTCACAAATGTCATAACCTATCGACGTTGTCATTGTTACCGCTGATTACATTATCCAACTATGTTCTTCTCATTGTGAAATAAAGGATCGCCCATTCTGCAGACATTTTTTCCTTCAAATTTGACATCAAATGAGTACATCATAAATTCACAGGCACCTTTGATTTTGCTACTAACAACTCCCCCAGCTGATCCAGCTTCATCGCCTGTGCTCATAGTATATTTTGCACCTTTGGTAGCAGGCATTTTGCCATCAACTTTAACTTTTGTAGGTCCACTTGATGTATCGGATGATTTCCCGATATTCGGATACGGAATTGGTATTGGTCCTGCAGGTGTCGGAGTTTTGCACACATCGGGGAAAGCAATACTAACTCCATTGCTTCCTTTATGAACAATCCCACGTCCGTTGGCAAATGTTGTTTGTCCCATATTAAACCTTTCAGGCAAGATCCAAGAGGCAGGCTGATCTTTGTGCACTATCAGAAGAGGCATACACCAGAACTGGCCCCTGGATTGTCTTGTTATTCATTCTGTTCAGAGCCATTCCGATCATTATTGGCCCCGATGCCGCACCAGTATCACCGATACAGTCAGCTGGATGCTCCATTCTATAGTCATGTGATATTCTGTTTTGATGGCGGATAAAGGCAACTCCCCATTCTTTGGCAAAGAAGTTTTCACCATTCATACTTGAAAAAACCGTTTCAATTGATTTGGGCGACTCTGCTATTGTGTCAAAGAGGAGGTTTAGTGTGTCAGAGAGTCCCTCACCTAAGTATGGCTCTTGACTATACATATGTCCCGGTTCTGTACCGACAGCACAACCTTTGATTGTTCCAAAGATTTCATATCCTTCTGCTAATGCAGTTTCATTCGTACAAAGGAGCAAGAAACAGGCACCTTCACCGGGAATGAAAGCGTCCATATTACGTTCAGAATTGATGCGACCCTCGGTATCCAGTTGACCGAGGATGAAGGGATCAAAATATGTGTCTACACCACCAGTAAAGACGAACCTTACCTTCCCCTGTTGAAGTAATTCTATACCTTTGTTGACTGCGCATAAACCATCTGACCTTCCTGATGCTGAGCTTTGGCTGATAGAGAGGTCAAAACTGTTCGGAAATAATTTATGGAGTCGCTGTAACCACAGTTCGGAATTGATTGGTCGAGTAGTATTCATTTCAGGAAGCCCCACACACATTGCAGGTTTATTCCCCTTGAGTGGTATTGATGCACCTTCGAGGGCGACAGATGCAAGTTGCAACATTCGTGCTTCTCGATGAGTTACGTCTACTTCTTTTGACAATGCACCATTTAACTGCGGTAATGTTTCTGTTGGAAGTGTACTCATGATAAAAGGCTGTCGATCTTTATCAAGCATTGTGGTTTCCTCAAATGATGATAAGCCCGCTCCAACTGATGCTGTTGTTTGTTCAGATGAGAGCCCAAGAGGTGTTACCATACCGATTGAAATGACGACAACATTACTCATTGAAGTCCTTTCACAGTTGTATCAATTTGTGCAAAGTCAAAGAATACCTGTTCAATCTTGAGAGTTTGCTTGTCGCAACTTTGGCGACCCTTCCATATCATTGTGAGCCTGGATTCATCTGGTTCGACGCAGACAGTTTCGAGCAGTACGTCAATCGGTAGGAGTTCTCCATTGATTTGTGCTTTGACATTGAATCTAAATTCCGGAAGTTTGAAGTTGAGTCTGCCAGAAGGGGAGAGGTTGATAAGTTCGATTTGTTCAGAGCCTGATAAGTATGGTGAAAAAACCAAATTCGGTTGACCAGCATTATAGAAACGTAGATTGAAATCCTTTGGGAGGTATGGTGCTCTGTTCCTTTCCCATGTTTCATCGTAAGTCCCAGCATAATTTAGACGAGGTTCCCAACAGGCAGGTAAGGGGAAAAATCCGACTGGTTCTGGTTGGTCTTGAGGTCGCTTAATCAGCTTATCAGGGTTTTCAATGTTTGGAAGGTGTAATCCATCAATACGACGTTCACTTTTTGAGTGCATGTATCCCTTGCCAATAGGGTTTGCTGCGAAGGAGACTTCAACACCTTTTCGTGTGACATCTTGTCCGCCATAAGCACGTTCAAAGCAGAGTTCCATTTTTTCAAAAGGAATCGGTTTTGAAGCCGATGCGCCAAAGAAAGCATCTTTCCAGATGCGATCACCAATAACTCGAAGTCGGTTAATTTTTTCATTAATTGCAATAGAGACATCTAATTCTGGTACCGCCTGCTTTCCGGGGGCATAAGCATGTCCGATCAGGTAAAAGTCTGTCGCAGGCTTTAATGGCATAACCTCAGAGGCTCGAAGGAGCGATGAGTTTCCCGGCTCATCTGCATATTGATCTGCCTCGGCAATTTCTTGTTGCTCATCTGCAAGGCGGATATCTCCGTTTAGTTGGAATGTGGCCTTGATCGTCGGATAGACCGTATCCACTCCATTCTCATCCGGAAAAAGGGAGAGGTGTGTTACAAAAGGAGTTGTATTGTTGATCTGCAACATTTAGACTAATTAACCTCGACGGCTGCACCTTTGATTTTTATTTTCCCTTTGCTTCGTTGCAACATT
>JAJRUL010000012.1 GCA_024277795.1 Candidatus Zixiibacteriota bacterium | reverse complement strand
CGATCGATCCGCATTAGCCAGATACTCACTTGATTTCACAACGGCACGATCCGCCATTACAACCGCCTCAAGCAAGGAGTTTGAAGCGAGTCGATTCGCTCCATGCATCCCGCTCATCGCGACCTCTCCAGCCACATACAAACCAGGCAATTCGGTTTGACCGTTAATATCTGAGACCACCCCCCCACACGAATAATGTGCTGCAGGTACCACAGGAATAGGTCGTTCTGTAATATCAAATCCCCGCTTAAGGCATTGTTTGTAAATATTGGGAAAGCGTTGTTTGATCCGTTCGCTATCACAGTGACTAATATCAAGAAGCACATAATCTTCTCCGCTCTCCTTAAGCTCTTTGTCTATCACCCGTGCAACAACATCTCGCGGAGCAAGATTCCCCAGTTCATGCTTACCCTCCATCAACGACTTACCATGGATATTAGTTAATCTTCCCCCTTCCCCTCTGACAGCTTCAGAAATCAGAAAAGGCCATCTCCCGGGAGAATAGAGAGTTGTCGGATGGAACTGAATAAACTCGAGATTCCCGACAGAAACTCCCGCACGGTACGCAATCGCGACACCATCACCAGTAGCAATCTTCGGGTTACTTGTGTGGAAATAGACTTGTCCGAGGCCACCTGTTGCTAATAGTGTGACAGGTGCATAAAAGGCATAGAATTCATGTTTGGTCTCATTGAAAATAAATGCCCCTCCGCATACTTTCCCTTGTGATGAATTGCAAGTAACAAGATCAAGTGCAAGATGATCTCGAAATATCTCTATCTGTCCTTTCCGTTCACGGCAAGCAGATAACAGTGCACGTTCAATCTCTCGTCCAGTCAAATCGGCGGCATGTACAACTCGAGCATTTGAGTGCCCACCTTCACGCCCTAAGCTGAAATCCTCACCATTTCGAGTAAAACGAACCCCTATTGAAGTCAGCTCTTCTATTGCCTTAGGTGCAGACCGAACGATCTCTTCCACTATATCAACATGAGACAATCCACACCCTGTTTTCAAAGAGTCGGCAATGTGGTTCTCATAGCTATCTGTTTGATTCAAGACAGCGGCAATCCCCCCCTGTGCTCTGTTTGTGCTGGTATCCCGTTCCCCTTTTTTAGTCACAATTGCAATCCGTGCATCAGGATTCTGACGGGCAACTTTCAAAGCATAGAACAATCCGGCTATTCCGCTTCCGATCACCAAGACTTCATATTGCCGTTCCATCAGCTCTCCACACTTGCCAGACCGAGTTCATGCTTGAGTCGGGCAATCATTTTTTCTTCACCCGGATCAAGATCTACCGATTGTGCAAGATAGTATATATCTCGACCAAAATCAAAACCCCTTACCTTAGCCCAGTCTTTAGCAGTAGTGATTATAACATCTGAGTCATATGACCTGACTTCCTGAACAAGCCTTGCCAAAACATCGGTTGTGTATTGCTGATGGTCTGAGAATTCAATAGCACAGTCTATCTTTCCACTTAATGATGCTACTTGTTTCTGAAACGGCTGAAAGTTCCCGATACCTGCAAAGACAAAAACCGACTTATCCTCAAGATATTTTACTGGTCGCCGTTCATTATCATTTACTAATTCATCAGCAAGGAATTGTGCACGGTAGAAAACCGCATTGGGAGCTTGCTTGTGCAAGTGCTCATGGAGAATTGTAATATCTTTTGAATAATTGGAGCGGGTAATGGCAATTATATCTGCTCGACGTATCGTATCCAAAGGTTCGCGCATCCTCCCTCGTGGAAGCAGTTTCATCTGTTGTTCTGGAACAGCAGCATCATAGGTAACAATATCAATATCACGGGTTAGTGCTCTATGTTGGAATCCGTCATCTACTAAAATAACATCAACGACATTCTCTCCCTCAAACTTTTTTGCCGCTTCTACCTTAGACATGCATATTGAGAATATTGCTTGCGGGAGTTCATGAGCAAGTTGCTTTACCTCATCACCAGTCAAATCAACAGACATTTTTTGAACTCGGTAACCCGGTTCAATGAAATCAGTAGTATCAGGACGACCATATCCAGATGAAACAATACCAACCCGCAATCCATCATCAAGAAACATCCGACCTAAAAAGGCAACCATAGGCGTCTTCCCGGTCCCGCCTACTGTAATATTCCCTATTGAAATCACAGGAATAGGTACTTTTGTTGGACTTTTGACAAACATAGTATGCACAAACAGACCGAACCTATAGCAGAGCGAACAGAAAGCTAAAGGAATCGACAGCAATCCCCAAAACGATAAGCGTTCTCTGAACAGGTATTTTTTCCAGAGGGTTTCAAGCATGAGCAAAGGCCTTTAATATATACTCTCCTGCAACAGAAGTAGCAGATTGGGAGTCATCAGTACGATCTTTGCGTGCAAAACTGATCTCCCCTTTTGTCATTTGCATAACGGTATGATACATATCATCTATCGACTTTACTTCTTTACCATAATTGTGTTCTGAAATATACTTCGCTAAATCAAGCACGTTAAATAGAGATGAACCATACACAACAGGAACTCCTGCCCAAACAGGCTCTAATAGATTATGCCCGCCTATCTCTACAAAAGTTCCGCCAACAAAAGCTAAATCTGCAGCCATATATAACTCTTTCAACAGCCCTATTTCCTGTACAATCACTACTTCATTGGATTTCGGAACTGTCCCATAGATACAAGTCGTCAATCCCGCACTCTGAAATAGCTCATGAATATGATCCGCTCGTTCAATATGTCGAGGAGCAACGACCAAACGAATATTCAGTTGAGCCTCCCGACACTTCTTAAGAAAATCAATCAATAACTCTTCTTCACCTGTACGGGTCGATCCTGCAATCAGGATAAATTCATCAGAGGATATAGTCAATCGTGACTGTAACTCCCGAACTCTCCCCTCAGAACGTGGTGTCAATGGAGCATCAAATTTCATATCACCCGTAACCGTACTGTTATTCTTTTCTACACCGAATTGATAATAACGCACAGCATCATCTTCAGTCTTGAAAAAGAAATGCTGATACGTTGTCAAAAGGGATGATATCGCATTTCGTATCAAATTATATCGCCTATATCCACGTTCCGTCATCCGCGCATTGACCATAACAATCGGAATAGATCGCCTATTGGCAGTAACAATGAGTCGGGGCCAAATTTCAGTCTCGGCAATGACAATCATTGTCGGTTGGAGATTATCGAACTTCTTTCGCATCGACACAGGACAATCCATAGGAAGATAGCTGATCGGTACTTTTCCTGCATACAACTGCAAGGCTGTTTTGTACCCTGCTTTAGTGACAACTGTTATGTGCATCTGTAGATCCCGCTTACTCAGCAAGTAATCAATCAAGTGGGAGAGAATCTGCACTTCTCCCACAGAAGCGGCATGCAACCAGATATCAGTTTGTTCTGTTCGCTCTCCCCATCCGAGACGATCATGCCAAAGCTTAGAACCAGCGACAGACCGCAAGAAAGTATATGGAAGAATAATCCAGTATACTATTGATGAAAGTATTGTATATAATAGCAACATAGTCTTCTAACCCTGAATATACTCCAATATCTCTTTAGCCGTTCGGTCTGATGCACCAACTCCGCCCAAAATTTCAGGTATACGTTCGAGTTCAGTACAAGATAATCGGTAATACTGTTCATCCTGCCAATACCGTGCGAGAGCAGTAAACATCTGTTCGGGATTTGCCTCCCCCTGAATGAGTTCAGGCATGATTTTTTTGCCCGCAACAAGATTGACCAGTCCTATAGAATCGAGCTTTACAAGTCGCTTAGCGATCTGATATGTTATTTGTCCGGTACGATAGACAATAACCATTGGCCGACCAATAATCCCTGCTTCCAATGTCGTTGTCCCTGATGCAGTCAAAACTATACTGCTTTCATACATACATTCTCGCGGTCTGTCATACACAAGCTCAATAGCAGACCCGTCATACTGTTTTACAGCAGACTCATAATCATATAATCCCGACACAGCACCGACTCTTACCTGAACACCAAATTCGTTGTGCATTCTTCGTCCCGCTTCAAGCATAGAAGGTAGCATTCGTTCTACCTCTTGCGTACGAGACCCTGGCATCAAACAGACTGATTGCCTCTCTGCTTCAGGCGGATCAGACGATATATACTCTGAAGGGATCTCTTCAAGCAAATAGTGCCCGACAAATACAGAACGCACATTTTTGTCTGCATAGTAATCTTTCTCAAACGGCAAGATCAAAAGCATCAAATCGACAAGTCTTTCGATCTGTTTGATTCTCTTATGTCCCCATGCCCAAACCTGCGGAGAGATATAATAAATGATCGGTATCCCCAAATGCTTAACTCGCTCAGCAAGTCGCAAATTAAAACCGGGGTAGTCTACAAGTAAAATAGCCGAAGGTTTTGTTTTTTCGATATGCTCAATCGTCTGTTTCATCAACTGTTGAAAAAAAAGAAAGTTCTTAGCAACCTCCCAGAATCCTAAAACTGCAAGTCGATCACCATCAACAATCTGAGTCTGTCCCAATGCCTTCAAACGCGGACCACCCAGACCAGAAAGAGTCAAATTGGATTCCATTGAGTGCAGAGACTCGATTAAATGAGCGGTAGCATTGTCACCGGATGGATCACCGGCTGAGATAAAAAGATGCATGGTATATCAGGAAGTGGCTTCGTGTCGAAGCATTCTCTCGACTGCCTCTTTTCCCTTCTCTTCAACCGTAAGAGCAATCTTCAACGCATCGGTTCCCTGTTGCAGGGTAACTGCGGGAATCTGCTCCCCACGAACTGATGCAAGAAATGATTCTAACTCTGCCTTGAGCATGTCGATCCCGGAATCTGTTTTCTTGGAATAGACAAGCTCATGATTCGATTTACCAAGTGGGAGCCTAAAATCTCCATCAGGACCATCAGCACCCGCTTCAGTGAGACGATATAGATCAGCCTGTTTTTTTAACAAATCAAGTGACACATACGATGCCTGTTGAAAGATTCTCAGCTTACGCATCGGTTGTAATGAAATCCGCGATGCAGTCAGGTTCGCTACTGCACCATTGTCAAAAGTCAATCGTGCGTTGGCAATATCGGCCTGTTCAGAGACAACACCGACTGCTGAAGCCTGAACATCGACGACTTCTCGTTGCATAAAGGTCAACACCAGATCAATATCATGAATCATCAAATCACGAACAACCGCAACATCAGTCCCACGTGGATCAAAAGCGGCTAATCGATGAGCCTCAATGAAAGCAGGCCTGATGTTTTCATCCAATACAGATTGAACAGCGGGATTGAACCGTTCAATTTGACCAACAGAAATGATAACTTTTTGCTCAGAGGATAACCGAAGCAACTTCTGAGCTTCTTCAAGAGTCGCTGTAACAGGTTTTTCAATTAGACAGTGTAATCCATTTTCGATCAGCAAAGAGGCAACTTTGAAATGTTCCGACGTTGGGACAACGATTGAAACGGCATCAGCATGTTGAGACAATTCTTCAAGGGAATCAAAAGCACGTATTTGTGGATATTCAGAAGAGAACTTTTTTCTTTTTTCACTTTCAACATCGAAAAACCCGACTAAATCAGAGTTCTCGATCTGCGCCAGCCATTTCAGATGATGTTGCCCAAGTGCTCCGACACCGACAACCGCTGTTCTAATCTTCACACAGACCTCTCTATTTAACCAGTCCTCGTGTAGATAGTTTGATGAAGTCGAGCAGAACTTTAACCTCAGCAACTAACTCGACTTCAGAATTGATTCGTTCAACCGCCTGAGTCGTATTAAGACCAGACTTGAAGAGTAATTTGTAGGCAACTTCAAGTTGCTTAATAGCTTTCTTATCAAACCCTCGACGCCGTAAACCTACAGAGTTGAGACCAGTAATCTTCAAAGGATATCCACCAACCATCGAATAGGGTACTATATCTTGCGGAACTCGGAATCCTCCCCCAATCATGCTGTGAGCACCAATTTTTACAAATTGATGAACTGGTACAATACCACCTATTATCGCATAATCATCAATCTCAATATGCCCTGCCAAATTGACCGCATTTGCTAAAATAACATTGTTACCAATAATACAGTCATGTGCAACATGAGAATATGCCATCAAAAGACAATTCTCTCCTATTGTTGTCGTCCCATGTGCACTTGTCCCCCGATTGATCGTAGCATACTCACGAATAACAGTCTTATCGCCGATTGTCACATCGGTCTTCTCTCCACCGAATTTCAGATCCTGCGGTTCTGATGATATTACTGCACCAGTTGCTACTGTAACATTCTTCCCAAGTTTGGCTCCATTGGCCAAAACAACCGATGAACCAATCTGTGAACCTTCTCCAACCTCCACATCTGCTTCGATGATTGTAAATGGCCCCACCTCGACATCATCTGCGAGACGTGCTTGTGAATCAACTATCGCGGTAGAATGAATCCTGCTCATTTGTCAACAACCATTGCCATAAAATCAGCCTCAGTTACCAGAGTATCGCCAACGAAGGCTTCCCCTTTCATTTTACATACCTTTCGACGCATTGAAACCATCTGTAATTCAAACCGAAGTTGATCACCGGGAAGTACAGGTTTACGGAATCTGGCATTATCTATCGCCATAAAGTAGACAACATGTTCTTCAGGCTTATCAACAGTATTCAGCAACAGAATCCCGCCTGCTTGTGCCATTGCCTCTAAAATCATAACTCCCGGCATTATCGGGTGTCCAGGGAAATGCCCTTGAAAGAACGGTTCATTGATCGTCACATTTTTCAATGCAGTTACTCGTTTATCAGGATCAAGGTCAATGATCTTATCAATCATCAGGAATGGGTACCTGTGAGGCATAATCTTCAGAATAGCGTTGATATCAAAAAACTCTTTCCCTGTTGCATACTTGCGAGCAATCTTCTTTTTTTTGTAGAGTTCACGCATCTTTTTCGCCAGAGCAACATTCGCCTTATGACCTGAGCGAGCCGCTAACACATGCCCTTTGAAAGGAGCACCGATCAACAACAGGTCCCCAAGTAAATCCAATGCTTTGTGACGTACGGGCTCGTTGTAATACCGTAATGGTATATCGTTTATGATTCCTGTCTTCCCCACAAATGCTTCGTCTTTGAGATCAAGAGCCTTGCGAATACGATCTACTTCTACCTGACCCTCTTTGGAATCATATATAACGACTGCATTATGAAGCCCGCCTCCCTTTATCAGACCCGCATCCTTGAGGGCTTCCACCTCAGAAAGAAAACAGAATGTGCGTGCAGAAGCAAACTCATCGACAAACTCATCTTTCAGATTTACCAATGATGTATACTGCGTCCCTAAAGCAGGATTCTTATAGTCAATCATAAACGTGATCCGCAGATCATCCGATGGAGTCACCACCAGATCAACCGCCCGATCTGGTTCTGAGTATGCCATAGGTGTGTCAATTTCCAGATAAAACTTATCAGCATCCTGATCTTCGATACCAACTTCCAGAATCTTGTCAACATACGGTTTTGCTGAACCATCACCAACAGGAGGTTCGGGAGCATCAAGCTCGACAATCATATTGTCAATTTGAAGTCCTGCAAATGCGGCCAAAACATGTTCTACTGTGTGGACTTTAGCTTCACCATCTTGTAAAGTGGTGCCACGGGAAATGTCCACTACATGATCAACATCGGCTATAACCGATGGATTACCTTGGAGATCGGTACGTACAAAGTGTATGCCATGATCCGGAGGAGCTGGCTTGAAAGTCATTGTACAGTTGCTTCCTGTGTGAAGCCCGATTCCGGATATCCCGATTTCTGATTTTACTGTGCGTTGTTTTTCGTACATAGTCCTTTACGGGGCAATAGTTTGGCTGGGAATATACGGAGAATCCCGATTCTGCTCAAGCGGTTTTTTTGGGGAAAAATGATTTCTCTTGATACCTGATCCCCACGCCCACAAACAGACATGGAACTATTGAATAAGCATAATACTGTGGGATAATCGCGACATGTCTTGCAAAGTTGCTTTAGCTACTTTGTGTAACCTGTCAGTTATGCCTGATACATACATAAGTGCAGGTCACAATCCGCAAGGCAGATCAAAACCAAACAGATCGACATCAATAAAACAATCCCCCCTTACCCCCTCACCCTCTTATAAAAGATCAATTCGGGGCCGTCATCATCAAGGTTGAAAATAGTACCGCTCGGTTCAAATCCTGCACGTTTCAACAACCCGAGCATCGGTTTGTTTGATTCATTGGTTGAGGTAAACAGCTTCTTTGTCACGCACTCAATCTCCAGATGATGTACCAACTTCAGACCGATCTCTTTGCGTCGATAATCTGGGTGGACATAAAGCATTTCAATCATACCATTCTCATAAAAACTATAAGTCAGCACAGCGTACCCAACCGCTCGATTATCATCGAGAGCGACATAACATGTTCCGTCTTCGATTGTTCGGTTAATATACGCACGGCGTTTCTCATCGGTAGAGGCAACGTGATCAAAACGAAGCAGTTCGATCCCGTCTGCAGGTTGTGCTTTTCTGATATTGATAAGTGATATCTCTGCTGGCATAGTCTAGTTTCCTTTTATACTAATTAATGGGACAGACGAAGCCTGCCACCCACATTTAGTGCATCATTGCGAGCGTAGCGAAGCAATCTCGTTCCCTTGTCATGCCGAGAGATAGCCACATCGCTACGCTCCTCGCGATGATGTACAATACTGCAAAGTGAAATCTCTGCACGCATAGTTTATCTCTTCTTTCTTTTCTTCGGTGAATAATACTTCATCGCTTTGGGAATCAGCTCTTTGATCTGCCTGATTCGCGTACGGTCGGATGGATGTGTACTCAAGAATTCAGGCGGAGCTCCCCCCTTGTTATTTGCTGACATCCTTTCCCAGAAATCAACAGCAACATTCGGATCATACCCTCCCATTGCCATAAAGATCAATCCCATATGATCCGCTTCCGATTCATGAGTCCTGCTAAATGGTAGCATCACTCCAACCGTTGCCCCGAGTCCATATGCACCGAGGAAGAGATTTCGTGTGGCATCAGGTTTATTCTTCAGCGCTTCTGAAAGAGCGACCCCACCCAGTTGGGTTAGCAAACCTTGAGTCATCCGCTCGTTACCGTGACCTGCAATTGCATGCGCTACTTCATGCCCCATGACAACCGCCAACCCCGCTTCATCGACCGCTACTGGCAATAATCCGGTGTAGACAACAACTTTCCCCCCAGGCATAGCCCACGCATTTACCAAATCATCTTCAACTAAATTAAACTCCCAGCTATACCCTTCAAGTTTGCTCGATAACCCTTGCTGACGGTAATATCTTTCAACCGCATTCTTGATGTTTGTACCAACCCGACGAACCATAGCTGTTTGAACGGGATCATTTGAAATCTTGTGCTCTTGCAGAAAGGATGAGTACTGACTAAACGCCATCGAATTGAGAGTTGATGACGGGATAAGTGCTAACTGTTTTCTACCTGTTATTGGATTTGTCGCACATGATAATAGAACCATCAATAAAGTTGTGAAGATCGACAGACGTAACGGCTTCATTGAATCTCCCTTTCTAAACCGAGAATACAGATCGGTCACTAATACCAAACCTGTTTGCCGTTTTCAATAACAAAAATCCGTTCTTTACGGTTTGAATCTGTTGCCACTAACCAATACAAAGCATTTGATGGGACCTCAAACTGCAATGGTCTATCACCTGCAATCTTGCTATCCCCCTTCTGCCAACCTTCCTGCCAAAAATAAAGTGTATATTCCTTCCCCTCTTTCAAAAACGATTGTTCCACACCATCAGTAGACTGCACTAGCTTTCTTTTTGTCGTCGAATTCAAGAGCACAGAGACTGTATCAGAAGTTGGTCTGAGAAGGAATACCTCTCCCCGCTTAGTCAAAATAAACGGATCACTTGCAGGAACAAGTTCTTCATTCAAGTAAAAAACAGGCAGATATACTAAATCACGCCCCATATCAGTAAAAGTAACTTGCTGACTCTTAATTATTCCATAGTGGATTGCTTTCCATGCTCCTGAGTTAAATACTGCTAAATAGGCAAACGGTACCGAGTCCGGTATCGGATTCGGCAGATTGATTGTCACATCGCTTACTTCAGTATATGAAGATGTAACATCGACTACTGACTTACGGTCGAGCCATCGAGGGACTTTGATAGAATCTGGTTTGATCAGTGCCAACGAATTCAATTGTTTAGCAAACGTTTTTCGATACACTTTTGCTACTCGATTCGGTAGACGGTACTTTCCGGGATTCGCTTCCGCCCCCATAAACGGTATGGCAGTTCCATCAGGCATCACAACCGCATTCCAGGCATGATTATTTCCCGCATCAGCCCAATATGGCGTATAATCACTTGTCACCGCTATTCCATTGGCACGGAGAGCATATATCGCGGCATTAGTCATATCCTCACACCGTCCGATACCATTTGTCTTCATTTCACTCAACGATTGATCAGTCGGGTGATAATAGAAGCGCGGGTCGAATGTAAACCAATTCTTCACCTCTTCGTTGATAATCTCAGCTGCTTCAATCGGATCGGATGGATCGCTCATTTCCGATGGAAGATTTTCATGCTTTTGCATAAATTCATCTCGCCATTCTTCAAGCGGTTCATTACTTCCACGATAGGGCAAGACATCATTGCAAAAAATATCAAACGGAAGTTTTTTTGCCCATGGCCGGGAATACCAAACAGCAAATGCCTTGTCTATATTATCAATAAGATACTCTGCAGTTACTTCTTGAAGATCTTCAATAGCCGTATTACGTCGATAGTCAAGCTCCCCCCGTTCCCTCTCAATCTGTTCTACCGATTTTACCAAAGAATCATAAGTCGGATAGGAAAGAGGATCGAACGGAACCACTCCTCCTGCACTATCAACGAAATCATACGCAACAAATGAGTGCCCATCCATATTACCGATCAGAAAACAAGCCGCACGAAACTTGAGCGTATCAGGATCATGTTCATAATGATACAACACTTTTTCTAATTCCCCACGATTTTCCCCTGACTTCTCTAACGCAGTAACGACTTCCTTCGGCCATTCCGTTGACTTGGCTTGTGTAACTCCCACCATCAAACAAGAGAAGCATAACAGATATATCAAAAATCTGATTACTCGCATCCTCACAAAACCTCCGTCTCCCCCTCTTGATTTGTTCACAAGAAAGATAGAATGATAGCCGTCTCTTGTACAGTTTTAAGTCAATTGCATCATAGATCTTTCAGAGATCGTACCTGACGTAGTTTCCTAAAGAGTTGGACATACTCTTTAACCATCACTTCTTCTGCAGTAGATAATCCTTCCATCATCGGAATACCTATCTTGAGAACTGCCCTGACTATATCAGATGTCGTACGGTCATATTTGTCAGCAAGTGCTTTGAGTTGACTCTTTAGTTCATACGAGACAAAGATATTCAAACAATGATCTCCGCGTGTTTTCTGTTTTTTTGGTCGATTTGTCATACATCCTTCTCCAATTTTTTCATATGATATTTCTCGTGTCCAATTAGAATCTGAGGAGAGCGTATATAAACACCCGAGATTCTGCTGATTTCCCGCATAACTGGACGCCACGTTTCGGTTTTATCACGCCTTGCTATTATTCTGTTAATCTGATCACACTCATCTGATGAGCATATTTGACAATCAGGATATTTTTCATCATGCACCCCATATTCTCTCTCAACGAATTCAGAAAGATAGATACGTAATCTGTTGAGCGTTCTCTTATGATATGCTTCTATCTTATGAATCCTGCGTCCTGTCAGTTCACTAATTTGCCTGTGACCCAAGCCAAGATAGTAGTACTGATGGATAAAATCCTGCTCAGGTTCGTCTAACGACTTAACCGCCTCAGATACCCTTTCACGCAAATTGTCTATTTGGACTGTATCCGAAATATCAGTTTTATTGTTATCAAAACTACTCAGAACAGAGGATTTGGTAAAAGAGCATGTAGGATCACCGCCTAACTCAGCGATCCAATTCAGATAAATTAAACGTCTTTTCCGCATTTGTTCTCCTTTTCTCCGAAGAAAGAGAACAGTTGCACAATTGTCCATTACGTGATAATCACGTTCACATAGAGCATATTCACGTTGCTCAATCATGTGATTCACATTGTGAAAACAGGACAGTAAAATAGTTGATGTGAAATACTTTTATTGGTCTTAAAAGTTGTGTATGTTCTTTTTGTAGAGAGGTTAAGCGAGTTCTGTAAAGAGCCGACACAACTAATGTAACCTATTGATATTAAGGTACGTACAGACAAATGACAGAGAGCCACAACAACCCACCTTTTGACAGGGTGCCCGTCTTTCAACCTGAATCTCCACAAGCAAAGAAGATGGCACTTTTTATGCTTGAGACAGGCAATGAATTATATAGGACGAGCAAACTGACCTATTTTTCGCTCTTTGTTCTGTTAGTAGCCTTCCCTCTCCAGACTGTACTCTCGGGTGATACAACCTCAATGTTGAAATCACTCAATGAAGGAAGCAGGATGATCCTGCTAATAGGTACTGTCGTCATGCTCTGGCTTGTATTCCTTCTATTATATGTTTCTCTCTACCGTGAAAATACAGGGTTAGCAGGAATCGGTTTCAAGAAAATTCGCGGGTTGGACTTTCTCTGGGCCTTTTCCTTCCTCTTAGCATCAAACCTGATCCTTGCAGGTCTGGCTTGGGTTATGGCTCGATTCGGCTTAGAAATACCGGGTGAGGTGAGCCTTCTGATCCCGCAGGATACCGTCGGTCGACTTGTCTGGGTGATCGTTTCGTTTACTGCCGGTTTTTGTGAGGAATCTGCCTTCAGAGGATATTTG